>CATJRT010000001.1 GCA_949742895.1 uncultured Eubacteriales bacterium
GACATCAACCAGCGCCTGGGCATCACTGTGGTGGTCATCACCCACGAGATGGCGGTGGTGGAGGAGATCTGCACCCATGTGGCCATCCTGGACCACGGCCAGGTGATGGAGGCGGGGACCGTCGAGGATGTGTTCTCTAACCCCCGGTCGGAGGCAGGCCGGAGGCTGGTCTATCCCGACGGGGTGCGCATCGACGAGCTGCCCGCCGCCAACGTCATCCGTATCGCCTTCAACGGCGGTTCCAGCTATGAGCCGCTCATCGCCTCCCTGGCCATCGACTGCGGCGTGAAGGTGAACATTTTAGGCGCGGACACTCGGAACGTCAACGGCCAGGCCTTCGGCACCATGCTGCTGGGCCTCCCCGAGGACCCGGCTGAAGCCGCCAAGGCCATCGCTTACATCAAGAGCCAGCCCAACGTGACTATGGAGGAGGTGCGGGGATACCATGGCTAAATTTATTGAACAGTTCTCCGAGATGATGGCCAACCCCAAGTATATCACTGAGTTTGCCTTCGGCATCTGGGAGACTCTGTACTCCACCGTCATTGCCACCGCTTTCGCCTGCCTGCTGGGGCTGGTGCTGGGGGTACTGCTCATCGTAGGAGAGAAGGACGGCGTCCGCCCCCTCCCCGCCCCACTGATGAAGCTGCTGAATTTCGTCATTAACATCGTGCGCTCGGTGCCCTTCCTCATCCTCATGCTCATGGTGCTGCCTCTGAGCATGGTGCTGCTGGGCACCCGGATTGGCCCCCCCGCCTCCATCCCGCCCCTCATCATCGCCGCCGCCCCCTTTGTGGCCCGGCTGGTGGAGACCTCCCTGCGGGAGCTGGACAAGGGAATGGTGGAGGCCGCCCAGGCCATGGGCTGCACCACCTGGCAGATCATCTGGAAGGTGATGATCCCAGAGTGCCTGCCCTCCCTGATCGCCAGCCTGACCACCTCCTTTATCACCATCCTGGGTTATGGAGCTATGGCGGGCGCCATCGGCGGCGGCGGTCTGGGCAAAATCGCCATCAACTACGGC
>CATJRT010000002.1 GCA_949742895.1 uncultured Eubacteriales bacterium
AAGCGCTGAAAACACGCAGGTTTTGTGGGGATTCATACAAACATACAAAAGCCGGGAAGGGTAATACTGACCTTCCCGGCCCTCCGGGCGATTGCCCGGAGGGGGGAGCAGGCAAGGGATGGGTACGAAAAAGGAAGCTCCGCAGGCGGCAGCGGCGCTTTTGCACGGCAGGGGCGGTCTGATTGCAGGTAGGAGAGGCCGGATTTACCCATGGGCGGCACCGTCTTTCAGCGTGCAAACCCACTTGATAGAGCAATACTCCAAGTCCTCGGCAGTCTCTACCCATTGCGGGTATACCTCACGCCCATAAGGGCACGAGGGACAATATGGCATTTCAGGCCAAATGCACCTATCCGGCATAGGCGCACTTGGGCCGCATGGACGGGCCATCAGCCCTTGGTGACGGGCGCAAACTCCACGAGGTAGCCACGGGGGCCGAACTCCACGTTATATTCGCCGCCGATGGTGATGCGGTCATAGGGGTACTGCTGCGGGTCCAGGGACAGAGTACAGGCGGCGACGCCCTCAACACCGAAGGCTGCGCCGTTATAGTGGATCTGGATGAAGTCATAGGGATTGCCGGTTCTCTTGCTGGTGCCTTTCAGGTGGGCCTTACCGATTACTTTGATTCTCATTTTCGTTTTCTCCTTTTTTTGTCATTTTCTAAACAGGTGGCCCCGTTCGAATAGAAGTGTAAATCAACACACAGAAGTATACCACCATCCGGAGGCTTTTCCACGCTTGCGTCTATGGCAAACCTGTGATATACTATATAAACACGATTTTACAAATAAAAAGCGGAATACAAATTCCGGTACGCGAGAGGAACGGTCCTATGGAGATCAACGGCGAACAGGTACAGGAGATATATTATTATCAGGATATGGGGCTGAGTGAAGCCACCATGAGGGCGCTGGACCAAAAGGGTTTCGAGCAGGCCACCCCTATCCAGGGTGGGGCCATCCCCTATTTTATGGAGTGGAAGGACGTGGTGGCCAAGGCCCCCACTGGCACTGGCAAGACGTATGCCTTTGGTATCCCCATGGTGGAGCATATCGACCCCATGTCCGACGCGGTGCAGGGGCTGATTTTGGCTCCCACCCGGGAGCTGGCC
>CATJRT010000003.1 GCA_949742895.1 uncultured Eubacteriales bacterium
CGCAAATGGCAGCTCACCTTCAACAACCCCGCCGACCACGGCTTTTCCCACAACGCTATCGTGGAAGCCATTGAGAACCTTGCCTCTGTGGTTTACTGGTGCCTGTGTGACGAGACTGGTTCTGAGGGCACCTACCACACCCATCTGTACATCTGCTTCCAAAACCCTAAGCTCCATACGGTCATCGCCAACGCTTTCCCCGGCGCTCACCGTGAGAACGTCAAGGGGACAAGCCAGCAGAACCGGGACTACGTTCTGAAGGACGGCGACAAATACAACAAACAGCCGGACGGCTCCTACGACTACGTGGACAGCTCCGGCAAGCGTCACCACGGCGTCAACCACTCGGACACCTTCCTGGAATGGGGCGAAATGCCCCGCGAGCACCAGGGCAAATGCAAGGATGTGGAACGTATCCTTGCCCTGCTGAAGGACGGAGCGGACAATCTGGAAATCGTCAATGAGGTCCCTTCCGCCATGCTGAACATCGACAAGGTGGAGCGCACCCGCTCCATGCTCCGGGACAGGGAATTCTCCTCCATCTGGCGTGACCTCACTGTGACCTACATCTTTGGTCAAACCGGGGCGGGCAAAACCCGCTCCGTCATGGACACATATGGTTATACCAACTGCTACCGCGTCACCGATTACAGACACCCTTTTGACACCTATGACGGTCAGGACGTGCTGATTTTTGAGGAATTCCGCTCCTCCCTCAAGCTGGCGGATATGCTTAACTATCTGGACGGCTATCCGCTCCTGCTGCCCTGCCGCTACTTCAACCGTCAAGCCTGTTTTACCAGGGTGTTCTTTACCACCAACATTCCCCCGGACGAGCAGTATATGGCGGCGGACAAGCTCAGCCGTCAGGCGTTCTGGCGGCGGATTCACAAGGTAGTGGAGTACTCCGGCCCGGATGAAACAGCGGAGTACCCCAGCGTTGAAACGTACATACACCGCCACGACTGGGCCGCAGACGGCCCGCAGACGGCATTGTGATTTCTTCCCTCTCTCCCGGCCCGCCCCCTCTCCCGCCTCAAGCGGGGAGGGGGCAAGGGCAAACCTTCCTTTTGAATGTGCATTTTCAATCCTGCTTTTGAACGTGCAGATTCAAGGTGAAGGACAGGGGCAGCGCCCTATCTGTA
>CATJRT010000004.1 GCA_949742895.1 uncultured Eubacteriales bacterium
CAGGGCCTCCTTGTCCCAGGGTATGCGCACCCACGGCACGCCGCCCAGCTCCGCCATGCGTCCGGCGCGGTCAATGCTGTTGTCCGCCGCGTCGTCTGCGGATATCACCAGCCAGGCCCGGCGGGCCTTGCAGGCTTCCTTCACCGGCTCCTCGCCCACTGCCAGGTTTCCGCCCCGCAGGGCCAGGCCCAGCAGGGATAGGGCGCTGTCAGTCACCGCCGTCACCCGCCTTCATCTGCGCCTCCAGCGCGGCGTATACCTCCGCAGACACCTGGGAGGACAGCGCCCGCTCGATGGCCCGGCTCTTTTTGGCCCGGGCGAAACAGTCCGGGTTGGGACAGAGGTAGGCCCCCCGGCCCGGCTTTTTCCCCCGGAAATCCAGGGAAAGCTCGCCCTCGGGGGAGCGCACCACCCGGATCAACTCGCCCTTGGGCTTCATCTCCCGGCAGCCCAGGCATTGCCGCATGGGTATCTTTTTTGGCACGGTGTTCATCCCCCTCTTTTGATCTCCGGCATTGTCACATTGCGGATTGGCCGCGTAGCCGGGTCGCTTTCACTGTAATTCGACCAAAACCCGGTCCCACTCCGTGGGCCCTGGGCCTTTCGTCTCACTCCGCTCCAAGCTCCCCTGCGCAGCTGTCCTCCGCGCTTCCCTCTTCCTCCTCGGGAGGCTCAGGGGCGCTGGCGGGACGGATGTCGATCTTATAGCCTGTCAGCCGGGCGGCGAGGCGGGCATTCTGGCCCTCCTTGCCGATGGCCAGAGAGAGCTGGTCGTCTGGAACCACGACCCGGCAGCTCTTACCCTCCTCCAGCTCGATCACACTGATGACATCGGCAGGGGCCAGTGCCGCAGCCACATACTGAGCGGGGTCCTCGGACCACTTGATAATGTCCACCTTTTCGCCCCGCAGCTCCTCCACCACGGCGTTCACCCGCGCTCCCCGGGGGCCAACGCAGGCACCAATGGGGTCCACATTTTCGTCCTCGCTCCACACGGCCAGCTTGGTGCGGCTGCCCGCCTCCCGGGCGATGGACTTGACCTCCACGGTGCCGTCGTGGATTTCGGGCACCTCCAGCTCAAACAGGCGCTTGACCAACCCCGGATGGGTGCGGGAAATGAGCACCTGGGGACCCCTTGTCGAGCG
>CATJRT010000005.1 GCA_949742895.1 uncultured Eubacteriales bacterium
CCCGCTCCTCCATGATGTGGGCCAGCAGTTTGGTCTTGTTGGCCTTATCCACGTAGTAGAGGGACTGCCGGATCACCTCCACCGGGGAGGACACCGGATCCACCTCCACCCGCGCGTAGTCGTGGAGCAGGCCGTTCACCAGCCCCATCACCTCCGGGGGCATGGTGGCGGAGAAGAACAGGGTCTGCTTTTTGTCCGGCAGCAGCTTGAGCACCCGCTTCACGTCGTGGATGAAGCCCATGTCCAGCATCCGGTCCGCCTCGTCCAGCACAAAGATCTGGATGTGGCTGAGGTCCAGCAGACCTTGCCCGTGGAGGTCCAGCAGGCGGCCCGGGGTAGCAACCAGGATGTCCAGCCCCCGGCGGATGGCGTCCACCTGGGGCTGCTGGCCCACGCCGCCGAAGATGACGGCGGAGCGCAGGGGCAGGGAGCGGCCATAGGAGGTGAAGCTGTCCTGGATCTGGATGGCCAGCTCACGGGTCGGTGTGAGGATCAGCGCCCGGATGACCCTGGGCTTGGGCATAGCCTTGCTCAGGCGCTGAAGGGTGGGGGTGGCAAAGGCGCAGGTTTTCCCGGTGCCGGTCTGGGCACAGCCCAGCACGTCCCGGCCCGCCAGGGCGGGGGGGATGGCCTGCCGCTGGATGGGGGTAGGCTCGGTGTAGCCCTCTGCCTCGAGGGCCTTGAGGATGGGGGCAGAAAGCCCCAGTCTTTGAAATTGTTTAATCACATGATTACGTCCTATCTTCATCAATCTGTTGTTGCGCTTGCTTAGCGCACTCATGGGGTCCCCACAAAGCCGTCCTCCGGCTTTGTGGGGAAAGGAGGGGCGGCGAAATAAGTGAGCCTTCGCCAAAAATGGAAACGCGGGATATGGCGCTTGCCCCAACGCTGTCATGCTGCGCCTGTTGGCGGTGCGGCCTCTAAGAGCCTATCCCTGAATCTGACGTGTGCAGATAACGCAGTCAGATTTTACGCTGGGCAAGGTGATTTGACACAGGAATACTTTGTGTATTTCAAGTCAAATCAACGCAGCACGGCGGAAAATGTGCAAGCTGGCTGTGTACGGATAATTTTGGGATAGGCTCTAAAGGTCCGAAGATTCGGTCCGCCTCCGCTTGGCGGCAAAATACCAGGCCAGCCAGCTTATTCCAGCAAAAACCGCA
>CATJRT010000006.1 GCA_949742895.1 uncultured Eubacteriales bacterium
GGGCAGGCCCAGGTTCACGAAGATAGCCGCCTCAATAACCGCAATGAGGATGAAGGGCAGGGAGAAGCTCTTCTCTACCAAGGCGATGATGAGGAAGATAGCGATGATGGATACGGCATTGACCATCTTGAAGTCGTGGTCGGTGGTCTGTATCATGTCCTTCATGCAGGGGGCCTCGCCGATGAGCATACCGCCCTGGTCGTACTTCTTCAGGATGTCGTTAAGCTGGCCGATCTGGGCGTTCACCGCGTCGGAGGCCACCTTGTACTCGGAGTTGACGAGCAGCAGCCGCCAGTCGTCGCTTTTCAGCATAGACGAGACGGACTCGGGCAGGACCTCCTCCGGGATGCGGGAGCCAACGATGGACTCCATGCCCAGCACATACTTCACGCCGTCCACCTGCTCCATCTCCCGGGTCATGTCCCGCACGTCCTTAGCGGACACGTCCGCGTCCACCAGCAGCATATGGGTGGAGGCGATGTTGAAGTCATCCCGCAGTTTGTGCCCGGCCACCACATATTCCATGTTCTCCGGCAGGCACTGGCCCATGTCGTAGTACACCTCGCCGTTGGCCCTGTTGTAGCCGTACAGGGCGGGTGGGAGGATGAGGGCGAAGATCACGATGAACACAGGAAAGGCTTTCACCACACCGCTGGACAACCTGCCCATATTGGGGATGAGTGAGCGGTGGCGGGTCTTTTGCAGGGGCTTGTCAAACACCAGGATCAGCGCGGGCAGCACGGTGACGCAGCCCAGCACCCCCAGCAGCACGCCTTTGGCCATCACGACACCCAGGTCACGGCCCATTGTGAAGGACATGAAGCACAGCGCGATGAACCCGGCCACGGTGGTGATGGAGGACCCGACCACAGAGGTCAGGGTAGCCTGGATGGCGTTGACCATAGCCTCGTTCCTGTCATCGCACAACCGCCGCTGCTCGTTGTAGCTGTTCCACAGGAAGATGGAATAGTCCATGGTGACGGCAAGCTGGAGCACCGCAGACAGGGCCTTGGTGATGTAGGAGATCTCGCCCAAAAAGTAGTTGGTGCCCATGTTCATGAGTATCATCATGCCGATGCTGGCCAGGAACACGAAGGGCGCCAGGAAGCTGTCCAGCAGAAGCAGCATGGCCGCGCAGGCCAGGGTCACGGCAATGCCCACATAGATGGGTTCCTCCAC
>CATJRT010000007.1 GCA_949742895.1 uncultured Eubacteriales bacterium
CGCCGTGTTTCCGTTCTCGGTATGCCCGTACCCCACTGATCGTCCCGGCCGCCAGGAACAGAAGGGCGGCGCACAGCGGATAGGGAAACAGCGTCTGCGTTGAGACGCCGTGCTCCAGAATCGAAAGTCCGTACAGTAGAAGAAACAGCCACTTCTGAACGATATGATGCCACATAAAAACACCTCCACAGCTCTATTATAGAGGATGGGGCAAATCACGTCCAGAAGATTATGAGAACCTGTATTCACAGCCGAAAATGCCGGATAAGTGGAAAAGACCTGACCAGACGGTTTATTGAGGTTGCGAATACTGGCTCTGAGACGGTTTAGCGGCGCTGTGCCGGTGCGGGAAAATGTAATATTATTCCAGATTACCTCCGCCATTGAGGTGGGGCGCTGTACTGTCCTGGACTGCTGAAACACTGTCTGAGGGTCAATGAATTTGCACGTGTAAAAACGACACAGACAACAGATAAAAAAGCCCAACACAGCGGGAATGACCGTGTGTTGGGCTTTTTCTATTGTGCTTTGCCGGCTGGCTGCTCCAGTGCTGCCGCACGCTCCAGGGCGGCGTCGATGTTCGGAAGGAAGTTCTCTTTGCCCACCAGCTCATACAGCCCCGACTTGCGCAGCACCGACATGGGCTGCTCGTCCACGTGGGAAAACAGTACTTGGATGTCCTTGCTTCGACATTCGTCATAGAGCCGGTGTAGACTGTTCAGGGCGGTAATATCCATGGCGGGAACTGCACGCATCCGCAGGATGAGTACAGTGCGGCCGGTATTGCGCTCGATGTGGGGGATTTTGTCCGCTGCACCGAAGAACATGGGGCCGGTGAACTCGTAGACCATGACGTGGGAGGGCACAGGCTTCATCCGGCCCTGACTGTCCCCGGTGTCTTCCACGTATTCCCACTCCTTCACCTCGGCCACGTCTGCCATCCGTTTCATAAACAACAGGCAGGCCAAGGACAGGCCCACCACGATAGCCACCACAAGATCAAATATCACAGTGAGCAGGAAGGTGACGGCCAGTACGGCCACGTCGCTTTTTGGGGAACGCCTGACCACCTTCACCACCGTGCGCCAGCCGCTCATGTTGTAGGCCACCTGGAACAGGATGGCGGCGATGCAGGGCATGGGGATGAGGGCGGCGTAGGGCATGAGAAGCACCAGCACCATCAGCAGGATTACAGCGTGAATCA
>CATJRT010000008.1 GCA_949742895.1 uncultured Eubacteriales bacterium
GATCACCGGTCTGGGCCTGGCTGAGGCGAAGGCCGCTGTCGAGGGCGCTCCCAAGGCGCTGAAGGAGGGCGTGTCTAAGGACGAGGCCGAGGAGCTGAAGAAGAAGCTGGAAGAGGCCGGCGGCAAGGGGGAGCTGAAGTAATCCAGCTCCCTGCTTATACAAAAATAAGACGGACCCGGGAAGCCTCCCGGGTCCGTCTTTATTCCAAGGACCCAAAATGCGTCAAACAGGGCGTTGATCTTTTCGTAATCAAGGTAAAATCAGATTTTCTTGCAAAACCCTAATATGGGAAAAAACTTCCCTTCGCCACCCTTGACATTTTTCTCGCCCGGTGGTACACTGACCCTGATAAAATGGCGATGACAGAGAAGAGACCGCGAAGCGGCGCACAGAGAGGGAAGCGTTTGGTGGAAGCGTCCTGCGCAAATTGGCGGTTGGTACCACTCTCGAGCCGCCCATGAAGAATGGGACGGGTGCGCCCGTTAAAGCGCTTACAAGTGCGCCGGACGGCGAATTAGGGTGGAACCGTGGAGCATAGAAGCGCAGAACCGTCGTGAGCAGCGGACTAAAACCGGAACGGAGCAAACTGGCCGAAGCCACACATTAACCGGCTCAGGGTAATTTGCGAAGTTGAAGAGCTTAGGATGCGCCGCGAACAAGGTGAGCGTAACAACTTGCTTCACCCCTGAATTCAGGGGTGAAGCGTTTTTGTTTCTCCCCTCAACACAAGGAGGAATCATCATGAGCGAAGAAAACAATCAGTATACCTTTGAAAACGAGCAATACCGCAAAACCTACTGGCACACCTGCTCCCACGTGATGGCCCAGGCAGTGAAGCGCCTGTGGCCGGAGGTGCGTCTGGCCATCGGCCCCTCCATCGACGAGGGCTGGTACTACGACATGGACGCACCCTTTGCCTTCACCCCCGAGCACCTGGAACAGATCGAGGCGGAGATGCGCAAAATCTGCAAGGAAAAGCTGAAGCTGGAGCGGTTCGAGCTGCCCCGGGCGGAGGCGCTCCAGTTCATGGAGGAGAAGGGCGAACCCTTCAAGGTCGAGCTCATCAACGACCTGCCCGAGGACGCCCACATCAGCTTCTACAAGCAGGGCGAGTTCACCGACCTGTGCGCCGGCCCTCACCTGGACTCCACCGGTCGGATCAAGGGCAACGCCCTCAAGCTCACCGCCTGCAACGCCGCCTATTGGC
>CATJRT010000009.1 GCA_949742895.1 uncultured Eubacteriales bacterium
CCCAAAATTTTGAAGAAGTGCAAGCTGCCCTACACCGCCGTGAAGTGCATCACCAAGATCATCACCGAGATGGGCGTGATGGAGGTCACTCCGGAGGGCTTGGTGCTCACCGAGATCAACCCCGAGTTTACTGTGGAGCAGGTGCAGGCCGCCACTGAGGCCACCCTCATTATCAAGGATACTCCCAAGAGCATGATTTGAGCCTCCGGCATCAATATTTCCCAGACCCTTGGGTCACACCCTACAGAAACGTCAATTGGCTCAAGATATGGTAGAAAGAGCGGCAGCGGTAAGGGATCTCCTTACCGCTGCTGTTTTTTCTTGATGTACTTTGCTGTCAGATGGAGTTTCATCGAATCTGAATGGGCAATTCCAGCTCCATCTCAATCGATTCTTTTACCTCTTCCGGATCTGCTTCTGACGTCCCCTCCTGAACCACATCAAATGACACATGGGTTTTCGCTGTGTAGCTTCCAACCGGTATCCCCTCCAAAAGCGCATACGCTGTCTCCCCGGTAAACAATTCCACAAACGGTTCGCCGGGACGCAGCGTTCCGATTATTCCCACCGACGGGAAGGTTATATTCTCGTCCTCCAAAATATCGGCTCCCTCATTATTGTAAAGCCATACATACCCCAATTCAGTGCCGTAATAAATCTGAACTTCTTTCTCCTGCCCCAGATAATCGATCCGGACCTCGAAATCCAGGGGAGCTTCCGGGTCCATGTCGGAGCTGTCGTAAATATATTGTGCCGAGGTAAATGTGACCTGGATATCCTCCTGCGTCACCCTGACCCGCACCGGGCCGTCAGGGCCAGACCTGCACCCGGACAAAAGGACTGTCATGCACAGCGCAGACCACAGGGTGAGCTGAAAAAACCGTTTCATAATGTCATCACCTTCCATCCTCTGAACCTTCAATCATTGCTCCTGCCTACAGCTCTGCGTTCAGAATTACGATAACAACGCCAATCACCTTTTACCATATCACTCCTCTCGTTTTTGCCGCGCTGGCACTCCTTTTGCCTGTCTTCTGATTTCTTTCATTTTACCAGACATCTCCTTTTTTTGCAATCCGGGACCCAAAAATTTTCTGTACATCCCTTCCAAAAAAGAACGTCATCGTAGCCATGGAGCACACCGCCAAGGGCAACCCCAAAATTTTGAAGAAGTGCAAGCTGCCCTACACCGCCGTGAAGTGCATCACCAA
>CATJRT010000010.1 GCA_949742895.1 uncultured Eubacteriales bacterium
AACCAGCTCTTCCGGGCCATCGGCCTGCTGGACCTGCTGGGGGTGGACTATATCCAGATGATCGGCACCCCAGGCGCGGTGGTGCTGGGCATGGTGTATAACTATCTGCGCTTCATGATCCTGCCCATCTACTCGGTCATCGTCAAGCTGGATCACTCCCTTGTGGAGGCTGCCCGGGACCTGGGGGCCGACTCCGCCACCGTGTTTCGCAAGGTTATCTTCCCCCTGTCCCTACCAGGCATCCTGTCCGGGGTGACCATGGTGTTCGTCCCGGCGGTATCCACCTTTGCCATTTCCCGGCTGCTGGGGGGCGGCACTCAGATGATGCTGGGTGACCTCATCGAGCAGCAGTTCCTGGGCGGGGCCTATAACCCCCACCTGGGCGCGGCCATCTCCTTGGTGATGATGGTCATCGTCGTAGTGTGTATGGTGGTCATGAACCACTTCGGCGAGGGTGAGGAGGAGGCGATGGTCTTATGAAAAAGCGGAGTCGTATCGGGAGCCGTATTTTCATCGGCCTGGTGTTCCTGTTCCTCTATCTGCCCATTTTCTTGCTGATCGTCTTTTCCTTCAACGCCGGGGACTCCAGCGCGGTGTGGCGGGGGTTCTCCCTGGACTGGTACCGGGCCCTGTTCCGGAACCGGCTCATCATGGAGAGTCTCTATACTACCCTGCTGGTCTCCCTGCTGGCCACCGCCATCGCCACCGTGGCCGGCACCTTCGCTGCCATCGGCCTCTACAGCATGGGCAAGCGCAAGCGGGACGCCCTGCTGGTGGTGAACGACATCCCCATGATGAATGCCGACATCGTCACCGGCGTGTCCCTGTGCCTGTTCTTCGTGGCCTTCTTTCAGGGCTGGGGGACCTTCGCCCGGTGGTTTAACGGCCTCCAGAGCGTGGTGGAGCTGCCTGAGCGGCTGGTGCTGGGCTTCGGCACCCTGTTGCTGGCCCATGTAGTGTTCAACATCCCCTATGTCATCCTGAACGTAGCCCCCAAGCTGCGGCAGATGGACAAAAACCTGGTGGACGCGGCCCAGGACCTGGGCTGCACCTGGATGCAGGCGTTCTTCAAGGTCATCCTGCCCGAAATCAAGCCGGGCATCGTGTCTGGGGCGCTCATCGCCTTTACCATGTCCTTCGATGACTTCATCCTCCCCTACTTCACCGCCGGCTCCACTAACTCTACCCTGGCCATGACCATCTACGGCATGACCAA
>CATJRT010000011.1 GCA_949742895.1 uncultured Eubacteriales bacterium
AACACGCCCACGCAGCCGTGGGGGAAGTAGGGCTTCCCAGCTATCTTGGAATCAATCCCCACGTAGCTGCCGTACTTCATGAAGTACTTCTCATAGGCCCGCTTCAGCATCCCGGACGGGTGGCGTTGCAGGTGCTCCTTCAGTGTCCAGTAGTCCCCGAACCGCAGCTTGATATATACCCGCAGGAACGGGTGGACCAAGGCGAACAGCACGCTTTTTATCATTCCCATGTTCCTCCCCCTCTGTTTATGTGAACCAGTAGTAGACCCGCTCCGCCGTCTCCCGGCGCAGCTCGCCGCCGCTGGCCTCCGCCACCCTCCGGGAGGCGGTGTTGTCCGGGTGGACGGTGACCAGCAGCTCCTCCGTGATGCCCATGCTCCGGGCCTCTTTTATCATCAGCCCCAGCAGGGCCTTGCCGTAGCCCCGGCCCCGCTTTGTGCTGTCTACGGCATAGCCGATATGGCCGCCCCCCTTCCGCAAAGCGTCGGTGAGACGGTGGCGGAGACAGCTCAGGGCCACGGGAACGCTGTCGTCTATGAGCCAAAAAGTGGTCGAGGGCACCCAGCCCTCCGGCAGTCCGAAGCCGTCCGCCATCTCCACCCGGTGGGCCACCCAGTTGGGGAAATCCTCCCACGCCATCTGGTAGCTGGCATCCAAAAACGGCGTATCCGGGATACGCTGGAGCATTTCGTACACGTCCCGCCCATCGGTCAGGGCGGCTTTCTGTAAGTACAACATAATTTGATACCTCCCAAAAATAGACAGAGGACGGCCGGTGCCGCCCCCTGTTTTGATGTTCTCATTGTTACGCAGAGCAATTTTGCAATGGCTCTGCGCTTCTCACTTGACCTGCTCGCCTGCGGCCTTCTTCTGCTCGATCTCCCGCAGGGCGTCCTTGTAGGACAGGTTCACCCGGCCCTTCTCGTCAATCTCTGTGACCTTGACCCAGATCATATCGCCGATGTTGATCACGTCCTCCACCTTCTCCACCCGGCGGTTGGCCAGCTTGGAGATGTGGACCATTCCGTCCTTGCCCGGGGCCAGCTCCACGAACGCGCCGAACTGGAGGATGCGCACCACCTTGCCGTAGTACAGCGCACCTACTTCCGGCACAAACACGATGGTGTCGATCATCTTCTTGGCAATCTCACAGGCCTCGGCGTTGGGGGAGGCGATGTGGATGGTGCCGTCGTCCTCGATGTCGATCTGGGCGCCGGG
>CATJRT010000012.1 GCA_949742895.1 uncultured Eubacteriales bacterium
ATCAGCCCCTATTCCGATCAGAGCAAGTATCTGAGTCTGGAAGCCAGCGGAAATAACCGGCTGTTCAAGGACGAGGCGACTACCTTCTACGTCAATCCTGTTGCGGGTACTCCAGGCGCGTACTACCTCTGGATTGCCGAGGAGCCTGTGGACTACTCCAGCTTGGACAGCGCCCAGACCGTGTTCGCTGGCACGACACAGGGCGAACCCTTCTCCACTGAGGACGTCGGCACCCGGATGTACCGCATCCCCGCCATCATCACCCTGGACAACGGCTGGCTGGTGGCGGCGGCGGATGTGCGTTGGGCGGGCTGGAACGACAATCCGGCCAATCTGGACACTATTGTTTCTGTTTCCAAGGACAACGGCAAGACCTGGGAGTGGGAGGTTGTCAACTACTTCGGCGACTACGCCAACACAGTTCAGGGCATTCCCCTCAGCGCGGCGTTTATCGACCCCATCCTGGTGCAGGCCGCTGACGGCAAGGTCTGGATGGCCATCGACGTGACAGCGGCTGACGGTAAGGCTACCGCCGGCAGCACCGGCTATGACAGCCAGAACCGCATCCTGGTGGCCCACGCGCCCAGTTATGTGGGCAGCAAGGCTCCCACCAGCCCCAGCGTTTACACCTATTATGTGGATAATCAGCCCGCAGGCGTCAGCTTTGAGGGCAAGACCCTGTACGCCATCAAAGCGTCTGCCAATGACGCCGAGAGCGGCTACGCCGTGGACGCGTTCATGAACCTGTACAAGGTTACGGACGGCGTTGCCGTCCAGGAGTGGTGCAAGCAGGAGGGTTCTGAGCTGAAGGTCCAGACCAACCTGTTCTACAAGCAGTCCGCCTGGAAGGTGTTCCCCACCTGCTTCATCATGCTGCGCAGCGCGGAAGTGACTGAGAACGGCCTGGTGTGGGACGATCCTATCTTCCCCAACCTGCGCTACGCGGGCCAGACTCAGCCCTTCTTCGGTGTGTGCCCGGGGCGGGGCACTGTAACTGCGGATGGCCGCATCATCTTCCCGGTGTATGACAACGCCACCGGCCGGGAGCTGACCAGCGCCATCTACTCCGACGACAATGGCGCAACCTGGGAGCGCGGCGCACGCACCAGCGGCTACAATGGCACTTCTAAGACCAGCGAGTCCCAGATTATCACTCTGCCCGACGGTACCCTGCGTATGTACTCCCGCAGCGAGGGTTCCCGTGCTGCCCATTACACCGACAGCACCGACGG
>CATJRT010000013.1 GCA_949742895.1 uncultured Eubacteriales bacterium
ATGATTTCCGCTTCCGGGTCCTGCTCCACCAGGGTGTTCACCCAGTCCACGATGTCCCGGCGCTCCAGCCAGCCCATGCTGGCGTAACGGCCCTCGCTCTGCTCATGGGCCCGGGCGGCGGGGGCCAAGATGTTGAAGCCCATATCGTAAAAGTGAACGGCGGATCGACCCATAAACTGGGGGATGCTGCCGTAGCCGTGGCACAGCACGGCGTATTTGTGGCTTTCCGACTGCTGAGGCAGGTACAGGGCGTGGAGCTTCAGCCCGTCGTGGCTGTCCATCCAGCGATCCCCACTGTGTTCGCTGAACCAGGCGCTGTCACCCTCCAGTGTGGTCTGCCCATAGTCATTGGAAAGCATCCCACCGAACTGGGGGTCCAGGGCGAACTTGAACAGGTAGTTCCCCACGAAGGCCAGAGCGCCCACCGCCAACGCCAGCAGAGCGGCCAGAACGATGATGACGATCTTGAGAATGCGGCGGCTCTTTGCGGTTTTTCCCATGAAATCACGACCTTTTTTGGTTTGAACTCGTTGATACGCTTAATGATTCCTTAAAACAGGACCTTTCGGACGGCCGGGTCCGCCTTGGCGATGACCCTGCCGTTTTTGAAGGAGTAGAGCACCTCGCTCTTTTGGTTGAGGGCGTTATAGAAGTTGTCCGCATCCAGAATGATAAAGCTGGCGGGGTTTCCGGCCTTCACGCCGTAGCTGTCCCCCAAATGGAGGGTATGGGCAGCGTTGGTGGAGATCAGCTTGTAGGAGTCCATGATCTCCTGATAGCCCATCATCTGACAGACGTGGAGGCCCATGAACACCACGTCCCGCATATTACCGGTGCCCAGGGGATACCAGGGGTCGAAGATGTCGTCATGTCCAAAGGAGACGTTGATCCCCTCGGCCAGCAGCTCCTTCCCCCGGGTGACGCCCCGGCGCTTGGGATAGGTGTCCATCCGGCCCTGGAGATGGGTGTTCACCAGGGGGTTTGCCACAAAGTTGATCTCCGACAGCTTCAGCAGCCGCATGAGTTTGGTGGCATAGGCGTTATTATAGGAGTGCATGGCGGTGGTGTGGCTGGCGGTGACCCGGTCTTTCAGGCCGGACTCATAGGCCCGGGCGGCCAGCACCTCCAGCCCCCGGCTCTGCTCGTCATCGATCTCGTCGCAGTGGACGTCCACCAGCTTGCCGTATTTCTCCGCCAAGCTCACGGCGAAGTCTAAGGAGGACACCGCGTACTCCCGGGTAAAC
>CATJRT010000014.1 GCA_949742895.1 uncultured Eubacteriales bacterium
ATCTCCCTTTTGCAATAATAAAAATACCGCCCCTCAGGGCAACTCCCGTAAGGAAGTTGCCCCACACGGTGGGCCGCAAATGATAAGTTACCTATTTGGACGGCGCAGCTTCGGCTACGCTGTCTTTTTCTTACACTTCTGCACGGCCTGATAATAGGCTGTATATTCCTGTTTCAGTGTTTCCGGCCCAGGTGCTACCCATAGGCTAATGGTATTATAGTGAATACCCACTCGCTGATGCTGCTTGCCATCTATCTTCTCCGGCTTGTATACCACGATTTTCTCAACGAACTTATGAACGATTTCAGGCATCAACTCCGTAAGCCGGGTTACCTGTCTGGCCCGCTGGATAAATTTCTGTAAATCATCGGCTTTATCGGCGGTGGCGTTCAAACTGTCCTCCAATGCTGGAATGTCTTCTTCCAGCCGCCGCTGCTCGTTTTCCAAAGATGCCGTCAGCGTGACAAAGCGTTCCTCGGACAACAGGCCTTTGGTCATGTCCTCGTAGCTTTTCTGGATAAGCTGGTCAATCTCCGCCACTTGCTTCTTTCTGCGGCTTGTCCAACTGCTTTTTCAGTTTGAAAGACTGACGGTAAGTACGGAAGTTTACCGTGTCGCCCACATACTCCTGCCTGTCCAGAATTTCCGTCACCGTGTGCGAACACCATTTGTGTAGGCCCCAGGCCACTGACGCACATTTGGAATATCCGCTGCACCACCTGCGCTGTCGGTTCATCCATAATTCATTTATTTTTGTCCTCCGGGTCTTTCCAAACAAGACCTATTTCATCTGCTCCACTCACCGGATGTACGGCGAAAAATGCGGGGCACATTTTATCCGGGCTGTTGTGCTGGAGGAACTGGTCTGGGCGCACATTAAGATGATCATCTCCTATGTCACCTGCCACGAGGCCCACTTTCGGGCTGTGATGGAGCAGCGGATGAAGCTGACCTCGGAGGACGCTGTGCAGCTGCGGAAAAAACGTTTGAAAAAGGCTGAGAAGCGCATCAAGGAGTTAGACCAGATGTTTATCCGCCTCTATGAGGACAATGTGAAAGGCTGCATTTCTGATGAGCGTTTTTCCATGATGAGCGGAGCCTATGAGGATGAGCAGGCACAGTCTGATTACGCTGTTTGTACAATTCCTTATCGTAATCCCAGGGGTCTTTACGATTGCTTTTTGGCGAAACAACAGGCATATAACCAAGTTCCACTGCCAAAGCCCTCGTCTCATCTCCCTCATAAGCCCGGTCCATCAGGAGGTAAAACGGATGATCTGCCGGACCGAGCTGCTGCAAAAGGGCACGGCCTTCCGGACCATCGCCACAGTTTCCCGCAGACAACGAAAAG
>CATJRT010000015.1 GCA_949742895.1 uncultured Eubacteriales bacterium
AACAGGTACATATACTCCCCCTCCCAGCCCTCGTTCAGGAACGTAACCACCCCCCGGAACCGGAGCTGGACGGGTGTGAGTCCGGTTTCCTCCCGGACCTCCCTCAGTGCACACTCATCGGGGCTTTCGCCCTCCTCGAACTTACCGCCCACACCGATCCACTTATCGCGGTTCACATCCACCTCCTTTTTTATCCGGTGCAGCATCAGGTATTCGCCCTGGGGGTTTTCCAGATAGATCAAGGTGCTGTTGTGCATTTTCATAGGCTTAAAATGGCAGATTTAACCCGCCGGTGAGCCGGGACATCTGACTGGCCGCGTCGTCGTTGGCACGACGCAGAGCCTCGTTGACGGCAGCCACGATCAGGGCCTGGAGCATTTCCACGTCGTCCGGATCCACCGCCTCGGGGTCGATGGTGACGCTGACCAGTTCCTTCTTCCCGGAAACCACGGCGGACACTACGCCGCCTCCTGCACCGGCCTCGTAGGTCTTGCTCTCCAGTTCCTCCTGAGCCTTCATCATGTCCTGCTGCATCTTCTGGGCCTGACGGATCATGTTGTTCATGCTGCCGCCGCCCATACCGCCCATACCGCGGCTGTTAAACCCCTTTGCCATGGTGTGTACCTCCTCAATATGTCATATGCCTTCCGGCTCATTCTACCGTAACATTGCTTCCGCCCTGGGCAATGAATGTCTCCAGCGGGTCCGCCGGAGGGGGCGCGGGAATCTGCTCCGCTGGGGCCGGGGCAGCTCCACCTTCCGGGACCTTGCCCTCCAGCACCACCACCCGCACCGGCACACCGGTCAGCCGCTCCGCCAACTGGGCAATGGGCCGGGTGATAGCGGTCCTGTCCAGCATATCCCGCAGGAAATCGTTGGCCGCCCAAAGGGTCAGGGCATGGCCGTCCCAGCTCCCCTGGGTCATGCTGGAATTGCTCAAAAATGCATAATCACTCATGTCCAGCACACCCTTAAGCTGGACAAGAAAAGCTGTCCAGCCCGGCCAACTCCCGCCGGTAGACTGCCTGGAGGCTGACTGAGGTTTAAACGGCGTCTGCACTGGCGGAGGTACAGGCCGCTTCTCCTCAACGGGCCGGGCCGGCTTCTTTTTGGGCTCCGCCGCAGGCGGTTCATCCCAAGGGGGTGCGTCCTCGTCTCTCGGGGGCGGGGCATCCTCGTCCCGCAGGGGCGGCTCCTCCCAAGAAACATTGTCCTGCCTGGAATCGTCCCTGGGCGGCTCTCTTCTGCTGGGGGTCTCCCGCGCCGGGGCGGAAGGAGCCTTGGATGCTTCGTGTTGGACAGGGACCGACATAGCACCCTGCTCCAGCCGGGCGATCCGGGCGCTCAGCCCCGCTGGAGACTGATCCAGCGCCGGGTTGCACAGGGTGACCAAGCATAGCTCCATATCGGTGCGGCGGTTAGCCGACCG
>CATJRT010000016.1 GCA_949742895.1 uncultured Eubacteriales bacterium
AGACACGCCGTAGTGGCGGTGGTATTTGAAGAAGCGAATGGCGGGCTTGGGAAAGGTTTTGTAGTCCCGGTTATTGAACTCCACGCCCGCCTCGTCGATAATCATTTTACCGTCCTGGATCATGTACACGCCGATGTCCGATTTAGCGTTGAGCTGGTAGGTGCCCTGAATGGGGACGTTAGACCAGACGGGATAGGCCCGCTTCCAGTTGGGGCCGTTGAGGATCCAGTGAGTGAAGCGGCAGGGGAAGCGTTTACACAGACGGATAACAATGGATTCCTTCTGAGCCTGACGGGCCAAATAAGCGGCATAGGTGGTCTTGCCGGAGCCGGGAACGCCGCAGAGTTATCGACCGTCCGCAAAATCAGGCTTTCATTAGAGGGAGCTTCAACAGGCGTATCCTCCACAGGGGCAGAGACAGCAGGCTCAGCGTCCCCGGCAACGGGAGCGGCTTCATTGACCACAGTGACGTTCACCGTGATGTCCTTTTCCCCTTCGCTGGTCTCCACCGTGACCGGGGACGGAGACGGGGCGGGCGCATCATCCTGCGGAGCGTCCGCCGCCAGCGCCGGACATACCAGCGATACCAGCGCCAGAGCACAAAGCAGGAGCGGAAAAAAGCGTTTCATAGATACCTCCATGTTTGAATGTGCATTTTCAAAATCACTCAAAGCCAATCTTTCGGCGGTTCTTTCGGTCGTATTCAATCTTTGCTTTTTCCGCCACGTCAGCGGCACGGCCAACACCGTCGCCTGAGCGGAAGCCGGTAAGGACGCCGGCGATACGGATGGAAAAGCGAACGAAGATGAGGGTAACGGCCACACCGGCAATGGACACGCCAACGCCGGGGAATTCTGTATTCATCATCAGGTCCCACACGCCGCCAAAGACGGCGTTGGCGACCTCAGAGACGACATTCATGAGGAGACCTCCTTTTTCAGATGAACAGGCCGGCGACCTTGCCCAGCAGGCTCAGCAGCACGCCAATAATTTTCAGCATGATAATGAGAAAGGCCACGGCCATAATGGCCTGAACGCCGTACCAGAGGGGCGGAGGAAGCCAACTGAACATGAGACGGAGCAGATAAGCATACATAGGCCATTACCTCTCAGAAAACCATCTTCAAAATAGCAAAGGAGCAGGCCAGCATGAAACAGCCGGTAAAGGCAAAGCGGACAAGGGGCGGAAGCGCATCCCAAATGCTGGCGATATAGGCGAAAACGCTCAGCATATCACTTGGGATAAAGAAATCCGGAAACATTGTGACAAACTGGTCCAGCCAGAATTGCGGCGTTGTCATCATGGAGCCCCCCCAGTAGTAGCCGTTAAAAATGCCGTACATATCGCTGTTATTATCGGTGAGGTAGGAGAGAAAATCCTCCACGCCTACCACGGTATAGTCCTCAAAGAAGCCGGAGAAGAAGCCGTAGATATCCC
>CATJRT010000017.1 GCA_949742895.1 uncultured Eubacteriales bacterium
TTCTGTAGAGGAAGCCGTTTCCATGATCCCTGATGGGGCGAGTATCATGTTCGGCGGCTTCCTGGGGTGCGGCAGCGCCCATCACATCATTCAGGCCCTGGCCGACAGCGGCAAAAGCGACCTGACCCTCATCGGCAACGACGGCGGCATGGGCGTTGCCACCACTTTTGAGAAGGTGTGATCCTATCCCCTGCCCAGGCGGGCGTGTGCCCGTCCAGGCTGCAAATAAAAAATTTGGGAGGTCATGTAAAATGCCTAAATTCGTATCCATCGAAGAAGCGGTGAAGCTCATCCCCGATGGCGCCACCGTGATGTTCGGCGGCTTCATGGGCTGCGGCAGCGCCCACAAGTTCATCGACGCTCTGTCCAAGAGCGGCGTGAAGGATCTGACCGTGATCTGCAACGACGGTTCCATGCCTGGCGGCCCCATGGGTGAGGACTACTACGCTGTGGCTAAGCTGATCCATAACAAGCAGGTGAAGAAGCTGGTGGCCACCCATGTGGGCCTTAACCCCGAGGTCGCCCAGCAGAATATGCAGGACGGCACCCTGGAGGTCGTCCTGGTGCCCCAGGGATCCCTGGCAGAGATGATCCGGGCCGGCGGCGCGGGCCTGGGCGGCGTGCTCACCCCCACTGGCGTGGGCACCATCGTGGAGGAAAACCCCTACTGCCTGGGCAAGCAGACCATCGACGGCCGGGACTACCTGCTGATGGCCCCCGTCCACGCCGACTTCGCCGTCATCGCCGGCTACAAGATCGACAAGGCGGGCAACGTGTGGTACAAGGGCACCACCAGCAACTTTAACATCGTTATGGCCACCGCCGCCGATACCGTCATCGCCGAGGCCGAGCAGGTTGTGGAGTGCGGCGAAATCGCCCCCGAGGACGTGCGCACCTCCGGCGTGTTCGTGGACTATGTTGTCGAGGGAGGGCTTTACTAATGGAAAAATCCGAGATTAAAGGCTTTATTGCCAAGCGCGTGGCCAGGGAACTGAAGGACGGCGACGTGGTCAACCTGGGCATCGGTCTGCCCACTCTGGTCCCCAACTACCTGCCCGAGGGCATCCATGTGACCCTGCAAGCGGAGAACGGCACCATCGGCTCCGCCGCCGCTAATAAGGAAAACCCCGATCCCATCCACGATGTGGACGCGGGCGGCTCTCCCTCCGGCATTACCGCCGGCGGCAGCTTCATTGACTCCTCTGTCTCCTTCGGCCTGATCCGCGGCGGCCATGTGGACGCCACCATTCTGGGTGGCCTTGAAGTGGACGAGGAAGGCTCCCTGTCCAACTGGATCATCCCCGGCAAGAAGATGCCCGGCATGGGCGGTGCCATGGACCTGCTGGTGGGCGCAAAGAACGTCATCGTAGCCATGGAGCACACCGCCAAGGGCAACCCCAAAATTTTGAAGAAGTGCAAGCTGCCCTACACCGCCGTGAAGTGCATCACCAA
>CATJRT010000018.1 GCA_949742895.1 uncultured Eubacteriales bacterium
ACGTGCTGGCTTTGAAGGACGCGGACTGCGGCATCGCCATGGCCTCCGGCGCGGAGGCCGCGGCCCAGGTGGCCCAGGTGGTGCTGATGGACTCCAACTTTGCCTCTATGCCGGAGGTGGTGCAGGAGGGCCGGCGGGTCATCAACAATATCCAGCGGGCGGCGGCGCTCTACCTGGTGAAAAACATCATGGCGCTGTTTTTGTCCCTCATCAACCTCTTTGCCGGGTTCCCGTCCCCCTTCATCCCCATCCAGCTCACACTCATCAGCGCCTTGACTATCGGCGCGCCTTCCTTCGTGCTGGCGCTGGAACCTAACCATGAAATTGTCAAGGGCCGGTTTATGACCAATGTGCTCCGCCGGGCACTGCCCGGAGGGCTGACCAACGTGGTGCTCATCGTGGGCATCCAGCTCTTCACCATCGCCTTCGACTTCCAGCGGGTCACCCTGTCCACTCTGGCCACTGTCATCATGGGCGAGGTAGGCCTGCTGGTACTGTACTATATATCCAAGCCCCTGGACTGGAAACGGTGGACTCTGCTGGGGGTTATGTCGGCGGCATTTGTCATCGCAGTGTTGAGATTCGGGGACTTTTTCCAGCTTACGCCGCTGGATTTCCAGTCCGGGCTGGTCATTGTGGTATTTTTGATGCTCACCCCGTCGGTGATTTTTGTATTCGAGCGGGCCTTTGAGCTGGGCAGCGCAGCGCTGGACCTGTGGATCAGCCGGTACGGCTCCAAGGGCGGGGCGAAGCGGGTCAGGAAAAAGTAGCGAGGAGGAGCGTTTTATGATTGAATCGGAGCGGCAATTTCACATCAACTGTGTCCCTGGAGAGGTAGGGCGGTACTGTCTGCTGCCCGGAGACCCGGGGCGGTGCGAGTCCATTGCCCGGTACTTTGACCATCCCGTCCGGGTGGCGGGCAACCGGGAGTTTGTCACCTACACCGGAGAACTGCTGGGGGAGCGGGTGAGCGTTACCTCCACCGGTATCGGCGGGCCGTCCGCATCCATCGCCATGGAGGAGCTGGTCAACCTGGGTGCGGATACCTTCATCCGGGTGGGCACCTGCGGCGGCATCCGGCTGGATGTGACCAGCGGTGATATCGTCATCGCCACCGGGGCGGTGCGTATGGAGGGCACCAGCCGGGAATATGCCCCCATCGAGTTCCCCGCCGTGCCCCACTTTGAAGTGCTCACTGCGTTGGTAGATGCGGCGAAGGCGTCAGGCAAACGCTGGCACGCCGGGGTAGTTCAGTGCAAGGACTCTTTCTACGGCCAGCACTCGCCGGAGCGTATGCCGGTGGCGGGGGAGCTTCAGGCCAAGTGGGAGGCATGGAAGTGTTTGGGCGTGCGGGCCTCCGAGATGGAGTCCGCTGCCCTGTTTACCGTAGCCGCGGCCCGGGGGGTGCGTTGCGGCTCCGCGTTCCATGTTATCTGGAACCAGGAGCGCAACGCCGCTGGACTGGACCAGACCCGTGACGAGGATACCGAGTCCGCCATCCGTGTGGGCGTGGAGGCAGTGAAGCTGCTGATACA
>CATJRT010000019.1 GCA_949742895.1 uncultured Eubacteriales bacterium
CCTGGGGTTGGAGGGCCTGCGGCGGGCCAAGCTGTCCTACTACCCCGACATTTTGCTGGAGAAGTTCACCACACGGGAGGTGCGGACATGATCGAGATCCGCCATCCCCGGCAGGATGAGTGGGCGCAGGTGGAGGAGCTGTGGAGCTTCGCCTTTGGGGACGGCCCCGCCCTCCAGGTCCGGTTTTACGAGCTGTGCGCCCCGGAGGGTCCCCTGGTGCTGCTGGAGGACGGGGAGCTGCGGTCCATGCTGGCTCTGCCGGAGGTGGCGCTGCGCTTCGGGGACGGCTGGAGCGTGCGTGCGGGGTACGTTTACGCCTTGGCTACCCGGCTGGGCTATGGCGGCAAGGGTTGGGCCTCTATGCTGCTGGATTGTGTGGCGTCCCTGGCCCGGGAGCAGGGGCTGGACTGCCTGCTCACCGTCCCGGCGCGGCCTGAACTGTTCCGTTTTTTTGAGCAAAATGGCTTTTTCCCCGGCCTTTACCTGCGGGAGCTGACTGTTCCGCCTGCTCCCTTCCTTGCTCCTTCGGTTCGGATTTCCCCGGAGGAGTACGGCCTTTTGCGGGAGGAGCTGCTGGTGGGGCGCACCCATGTGGCCTATACCGATGGTCATATTGCCTTCCAACAGGAGCTGTGCGGCTTGTGCGATGTGGACGGCCGTCCCGGCAGCGGGCTGTACCGGCTGGAGCTGCCCCATGGTCCCGGTTGTGCCGCCGTGGAGGCGCTGGCGCAGCCGTTGGTGAAGGAGCTGCTGTGCGCCCCTGAGGACGAGGAGCAGGGGGCCGCAGCCTGCGCCGCCCTGTGCGGCGGCCCTGTGCGGGCCAGGGCTCCGGCGGGGACGGCGGACGGGACGCCCTTCGGCGCGGTGCGCTGGCTGTTCAGCAAAGCGCCCTCCCGCTGGAGCGCACAGCCGGAGGGCTGGCTGGGACTGGCATTTGATTAAAAATTGATAAAAATGTATATACATTCATATTGTGCCTGTTAAATCTCATAAAAATCCTGAAACGCAAGGAAGATTGAAAGTTTCCCTTGCGTTTTATTTGCATATATTGTATAATCCATACATTGCCAGCCGCAAGGCCGGCAGGGATAGAGGAATTTCAAATAATCAGGAGATGGATGAAAATGAAAGCAATGAAAACGTGGCTGGCCGCGCTGCTGGCCCTGACGATGCTGTTCGCGCTGTGTGCCTGTGGTAACCAGGACGGCGGGGTGGATACGCCGCCAGCCGGGGAAAGTACTCAGCCTGTCCAGGGTGCCAGCATCGAGGTGTATACCAACGCCTATTTCGCCCCCTTTGAGTACTATGACGGCACCAACATTGTGGGTGTGGACGTGGACATCATGAATATGGTGGGTGAAAAACTGAACCGGAACGTCAACTATACCAACGTGGAGTTTGGCACCATCATTGACACCGTTTCGGCCGGTAAGCTGGCCGACGTGGGTGCCGCCGGGATCACCATCACCGACTCCCGGAAGGAGCAGGTGGACTTTTCCGACCCCTATTTCACCTCTGTGCAGTATGTCATCTACCCCGCCGGTTCCATGACTCCCGACGGCACG
>CATJRT010000020.1 GCA_949742895.1 uncultured Eubacteriales bacterium
ACACCTGCCAGCGGCTCGTTGGCGGTGCCCTCGATGTACTTGTGGATTACCAAAGTTGTCCCAGGCTGGTTATCGAAGGTCAGGCTGTTGGCCACGCCGGAGCGAACCACAATGTTTTTCGGCGTCTCATCTAAAATATAGCCGGAGGGCGCGCGGCTCTCGGACACGATGACTGTGGAATCGGGGGCCAGCCCGGTCACAGTGGCGGTGCCGTCCGTGCCGGTGGTGTAGCGGCCATTGTTGGGGCCGATGGCCTTGCCCTCGCTGTCCCGGACGTAAAATTCGGCGTTGGCCAGGGGCTTCCGGGTCACGGCGTCCCGCTTCAGGATGGTGAGGGTGCACAGGGGATCATCATAGAAGCGCAACGTTTGTGTGTCACCGGGCTTCACCACCACCGTCTGCGGGGTGGGGTCTGCCCGGTAGTTGTCCGGGGCCTTGTCCTCGGACACGATGTAGGTGCCGGGGAGCAGCTTAGAAAGGACGATCTGCCCGTTCTGGTCGGTGATGTACAAGCCGTTGGAGGAGGTCATGCCCTCGTTGTCGGGGGTGAGTTCGCCGGTAGCGCTCATGATTTTGAACCGTGCGCCGGACAGGGGCTGTTTGGTGACGGAATCATATTTCTCGACCACCAATCCCCCCTTTTTCGTGTTGGTAACTACCACGGTCTGCGTATCGCCGCCCGTGTCGATGACCACGTTGATGGAGGGGCGGTCAATGACATAGCCGCCATCCGGGGCCTTGATTTCATTGAGCACATAGGCCCCCGGAGCCAGGTTGGAGATGCGGATCTCACCCTGACTGTCAGTGGTGAAAATGCCGTTGGAGGTCAGGGAGGCAGTGCCGACCACGCCGTCCAGCCCCACCTCACAGCCCACCGCCGTGGTGATGCGGAACTGCGCTCCGGGAAGGACTTCGCCGGTCTGGCTGTCCCGTTTCTGGACGATCAGCTTGCCCTTCGGCTGGTTCTTGAACGTCAGGCTGACAGTACGGCCTTCCTTAATCTGAATGGTCTGGCTTTGGGTGTCGATGATGAACCCAGCGGGGGCCTTC
>CATJRT010000021.1 GCA_949742895.1 uncultured Eubacteriales bacterium
CATAATCGGAGGAAAACATCATGAAAAAGCGCAACGTATTCAAGAAGTTCTTCGCCATCGCCGCCGCAGCGGCCCTGTCCCTCTCCCTGTGCGCCTGCGGCACCGGCAATCCTCAGAACAGCCAGACCGCAGATGAAAACTCCCGGCAGCCCACCGAAGACAAGACCTATACAGTGGCCATCATCAAGCAGATGGACCACGCCTCCCTGGACGAGATCGCCAACGCCGTGGCCACTGAGCTGGACCAGATTGCCGCCGACAACGGCGTCACCATCAAGTACACCATCACCTCCGGCCAGAACAACGACCAGACCATCCTCAAGCAGTTGGGCGACCAGGCCGTCGCCGACAAGGTGGACGCCATCATCCCCATCGCCACCACCGCAGCCCAGATCGCCGCGCTGTGCGCCGAGGACACCAAGACCCCCGTTGTGTTCGCCGCTGTGTCCTACCCTGACGATCCCAGCGTCAACCTGACCGGCATCGATTACGTAACCGGCACCAGCGACGCGCTGAACGCCAGCTTCATCATCGACATGATGCTGGCCCAAAACCCGGATATCAAAATGGTCGGCCTGCTGTACTCCCTGTCCGAGCCCAACTCCGCTCCGCCCATCGCCGACGCCAAGGCCTACCTGGAAAGCAAGAACATCCCCTATGTGGAGCAGACCGCCAACACCAACGACGAGGTCATCGCCGCTGCCGCCGCCCTGGCCGCCGAGGGCGTAGACGCCATCTTCACCCCCACCGACAATGTCATCCAGTCTGCCGAACTGGCCATCTACGAGAGCCTCATCGACGCGGGCATCCCCCACTACACCGGGGCCGACTCCTTCGTGCGCAACGGCGCCTTCACCGCCTGTGGCGTGAACTACACCGAGCTGGGCAAGCGCACCGCCAGTCTGGCCTACGATGTCATCACCCAGGGCATGGACGGTGTGGAGGACTATTACCTGATGGAGGGCGGCATCATCACCGTCAACACCGAGACTGCCGCCGAGCTGAACGCCGATTACTCCATGTTCAAGGACATGGGCACTGTGGTGGAAGTCCAGACCACCGAGGACTGAGCGATGGAAACACAGGAGGATTGAATGATGGAAACACAGGACTATCTGAAGGAATTTTACGAGAATCACTGCGACGAGGACGCGCGCCTGCAAAGCCGCCATGGGAGGGTGGAGTTCCTCACCACCATGCGGTATATTGAGAAGTATTTGAAGCCGGGGGATCGGATCATTGAGATCGGAGCGGGTACGGGCCGTTACTCCCACGCCCTGGCGCAAAAGGGTTACTCCGTGGACGCGGTGGAGCTGGTGGAGCATAATATAGAGGTGTTCCAGCAAAACACCCTCCCCGGCGAACCGGTGACCGTCCGGCAGGGGAACGCGCTGGATCTGTCCGGGTTCCCAGACAGCACCTACGGCATCACCCTGCTTCTCGGCCCGCTGTACCACCTGCATACAGTGGAGGAGCTGAAAATGGCCCTCACGGAGGCCCTTCGGGTGACAAAATCCGGCGGGGTGGTGTTTGCCGCCTACTGTGGCAGCGACGCCACCGCCGTCCAG
>CATJRT010000022.1 GCA_949742895.1 uncultured Eubacteriales bacterium
CCAACTCATACTGCTGAAATCGGCCATGGCGGAAGCAAATATCTTCATGGCTGCGGCGATCTCGATTAAGGCGAGGCCCGTTGAGATAACGTGCTTGGCGTCCCCGGTTAGTTTGGTAAACGCCGTAATTTCTGCCAAGAGGACGGCGATGGATGCGAGACCTTTAGTGATTTCGCCCCAGGACATGGCACCAAAGTCTTTGCAGGAGGAAGCGAGAATCTTGATTGCTGCAGAAAGAATGACTATACCTGTGGCAGTCAGCATCGATTTTCCATTAAACTTTGCGGTATTCAGGAAAATATCGACCTCTGCCAGGAGCACGCCGACGCCAACAAGACCTTTAGTCAGATCCTCCCAATCCATACATCCCAAGCTTTGCACTGCCGAAGAAAGGATTTTGATTGCGGCAGCGAACAGGATCATGCCAGTTGCGGCCTTGGAGGCATTCTTGTCGAATTTGGCTGTGTTGAGGAATAGGTCGATTTCCGCCAGCAATACACCGATGCCAATCAGACCTTCTGCTAACTGTTCTGGTTCCAACTCACCAATGTTCTTCATGGCCAGACTCAAAATCAGGAGTGCGGCTCCCATCTTAATCATGGCCGACGCCGTCTTATTGGCAGATTTGCCGTCAATGCTCAGCTTATCCAACACAGCCATGGATGTTATGAGCTCTGCGAACATGGTGCCCATCGCGGCAAGTGAGCCCGTGATTTTGCCAGAGTCGATGGAAGATAAGACCAGCAAACTAACAGAAAGGACAGCAATAGATGCCGCAATCTTTCCTAATGCATCAGACTTCAGCTTGGTCTGCCAAGCCTCTAAGCTTCCCAAAACGCCATCCAGAATCTTGGTGACACCGCCACCAAGGACTTTGATCCAATCCTTGAAACTGGAAAAAGTAGTTTGAAGTTCTTCTACAGGATCGATAAACTTCTTGACTGCGGCAATCACACCACCTGCTGCCAAGATGTTCAGAAAATCGAGAATGCCGTTAAAGTCGGCGTTGCTTATTGTGCCAATCAGACCGTTAATGGCCTTTCCGAGAAGTTCGCTGATTGCACTGGCAACTTGTTTTATCAGTGTGCCAATACCCGTTAAGACTTGGAAAAATTTATTTCCGGAAATGGCTCCGTCAATCCTGCCGACAGAATCAACAACACTGTCTTTCATACCGGCAATGGCATCTCGAACCTGCCCTGCTCTTGTACGGAGATTCTCAAAGATGCTATGTAACGCTTCCAAACCAGGAACACCAATTCTCTCTTTGAGTACATCAAGAAAA
>CATJRT010000023.1 GCA_949742895.1 uncultured Eubacteriales bacterium
AGGAGGACGTGGCCTTCGGCCCGGAAAATTTAGGCGTTCCCTCTGCGGAGATCAGGGAACGGGTGGACGCGGCCCTGGCCGCCGTTGGTATGTCCGACTACGCCCGCCACGCCCCCCACCTGCTGTCCGGCGGGCAGAAGCAACGGGTGGCCATCGCGGGTGTGCTGGCCATGCGCCCTGAGTGCATCGTGCTGGATGAGCCTACCGCCATGCTGGACCCGGTGGGCCGGGGCGAAGTGATGGACACCATCCTCCGGCTGAACCGGGAGGATGGCATCACGGTGGTACTCATCACCCACCATATGGACGAGGCCGCCCAGGCCCAGCGTGTGGTAGTGATGCACGACGGGCACGTCATGGCCGACGGCAGGCCGGGGCAGGTGTTCCAGAACGTGGACGGCCTGCGCCGCCTGGGGCTGGAGGTGCCGGAGCCGGTGGCCCTGCTCCACGCGCTACGGCAGGCGGGGGTGGACGTGCCCCTCACCGCGCTGACGGTGGACGGGTGCGCCGGGGTTTTGAGGGAGCTGCTGTGCGCGGCTCCATAAACCAAAATTTTAAGAGGAAAAAATAATATGCAAAACAAATTCATAGAACTTGTTCCTGCGGATTTGTCCCTGGCGGAGCAAGTGGTGGATTACTATAGGCGCAACAGAGAATTTTTAGAAGAATTTGAACCCAAGCGGGATGATGCGTCCTTTTCTTTGGATTACCAACGGGAAATTCTAAAAACTGAAATGTGTGCCCGTAAAGAAAATACAGCGTTCCGCTTTTATATAAGACTTGCTGAGCAGCCCAATAAAATCATAGGAATAATAGGACTAAACAATGTGGTGTGGGAGGCTTTCTGCTCCGCTTTTCTGGGATATAAGTTAGATAAAAATTTCATCAACAGCGGTTATATGTCTATGGCAATAGCAATGCTGGTGAACTACGATTTTGAAGAATTGCATTTGCACCGCATAGAAGCAAATGTGATGCCCAAGAATATCGCGTCCTTGAGAGTTCTTGAAAAAAACGCTTTCATAAATGAAGGGATTTCAAAGTATTACCTCAATATTAATGGGATTTGGGAAGATCACATTCATATGGTAAGGATAAACTATGATATGCACTAATTCCTGTCTTATTTTCAGCACGTTATCTCCATTCCAAGGAGCTTGATCCATGGCAGCTATCATCAAAACAAAACAACTCACCCACGTCTACAGCCAGGGCACGCCCTTTGAGCATACCGCCTTGGACAGCGTAGACTTCTCTGCCGCCTCCGGCGAATATCTGGCCATCATCGGCCGCACCGGGTCGGGGAAATCCACCCTGATCCAGCACCTGAACGGCCTGTTGAAGCCTACCTCCGGCCAGGTCCTGTTCGACGGGCAGAACATTTGGGAGACTAAGGACCGCACCCGTCAGGTGCGCTGCCAGGTTGGGCTGGTGTTCCAGTACCCGGAGTACCAGCTCTTTGAGGAGACCGTATATAAGGACATCGCCTTCGGCCCCAGGAACATGGGGCTGGACGAGGAGGAGGTGGCCCGCCGGGTGCGGGAGGCGGCCTACTTTGTGGGTCTGCGGGACGACCAGCTGCCCCTGTCCCCC
>CATJRT010000024.1 GCA_949742895.1 uncultured Eubacteriales bacterium
AGGACTGCCACGGCATGGAGCATGATAAAAGCGGCAATAAGCGGCTTACAGTCTACTACTGCCACCCATATACCTCCTGCGAACGTGGGAGCAACGAGCGCAACAACCGCATCATCCGCCGCTTCTTCCCCAAGGGCAAGTCCCTGCGCAAAATCACGCAGGCAGACTGCGACCATGCTGCTACCGAGATAAACGATATGCCCCGCAAGATTCTCGGATATGCCACTGCACGTGAGCTGTTTGAACGTGAACTTGACAAACTCTTGTCTCCGTCCTTCTAAAATTTTTTACCCTTTTTGTTCGTTTGCACTTGACAATCTTCAGTCACGCTTCACCTGTGTTGATTTACAGATACGTTGTTGGGTTGAACTGTATTGACACACCGGCGATTTTACAATATAATTAAAAACTCAGTAAGTTTATATAAGGAGGCAGCGGCATGAAGCAGTTTTTTGGCATGAGTCAGCGCGGAAACCTGGACGAGGCGCTACAAGGCCTTTATAGTCCGCAGTTTATAATGCTCTTGTCCAACGGCGACCAGTTCAAGGATCATGTGGCGGCGCTGGAGAAGCGCTTCCCTGGGGTGCCCAGCATCGGATGTATTGGGATGAGCTATCAAATTAACGTGGTGGAACACGGCGTTGGGATCATCGCTTTTTCTGACGGGGTAACTGCCGCTGCCGGTGTTCTGGAGCAGGCATCCACTATGCCGGTGAAATACATACACCGCCTGGAGCGGGATATGCAGGCGCTGGGCGGCTCCAGCCAGGACACTGTCTGTGTTGATTTCTGCTCCGGTAATGACGCCTGTGTGCTCACCACCATTTATACCGCCCTGCGCAAGCGGGGCATCTCTCTGGTGGGCGGCACCGGCGACCAGGGCCAGGTATCCGTCAACGGCCAGGTCTATCAGGACGCCGTGGCTTACGCCCTGGTGCGGAACCGGAACGGTCGGATAAAAACATATAAGGAAAATATTTACCACCAGCTTGGAAATTACCGCTTTGTGGCCTCCAATACCGACCGGACCAACTACATCTTGGGCGCGTTGAACGGCAAAAGCGCCAAACAGGTCTATAAAGACATTCTTCATGTGACTGACGAGGAAATTCTCACCCGCACCTTCCAAAATCCCTTTGGCAAGCTGAACGGAGACGACACCTGTATTATTTCCATCAAGGAGGTCCAGGGCAACGCTCTGGCCTGCTTCCGCCAGGTAAACGACTCCGACGTGCTCATTCTGCTGGAGCTGGGCGACTACCGGGCCATCATACAGGACACCATCCGCCAAATCTGCCAGGATTTTCCTCGCCGGTCTGCCATTTTCTCAGTAAACTGCCTGTTTCGCTATAAGCTGTTCTCGGAGCAGGGCTATATGCAAAGCTATCTGCGCGATATGGCTGCTCTGGGCAATCACGCCGGCTTTGTAGGGTATGGAGAGCACTACAACAACCGCTTTGTCAACCAGTCCATGACCTGCGTGGTTTTTGAATAAAAGGAGTGAACAGCCATGTTGCTACGGAGAAAAAAGCAGCAGCCCAGTCAGGCTCAGGAGGAGAAAAGCCTTTATCCGGTCCTGCATATAGCAGGCAGCTTAAAGGAATATC
>CATJRT010000025.1 GCA_949742895.1 uncultured Eubacteriales bacterium
CGGCGGCGGCGGTCTGGGCAAAATCGCCATCAACTACGGCTACAATCGCTATAACTACGCCGTCATGCTGGTGGCGGTGGTGCTCATCGTCATCTTGGTGCAGATCTTCCAGTCCATCGGCACCCATCTGGCGGTGCGGCTGGATAAGCGCGTCGGCGCAAAAGGACGGAGGGCCGTCAAAAAGCAAATTTAGACAGATAAGAAAATTTCTGGGGCTATGTAATTTCTAACGTTTTTGTAGGAAGGGACAAAGCAGAACGTTTTGTCCCTTCCTGTTTGTGTGCAGATTTCCCTGTTGACAAATCCGCTTTTGCGCGTTAAACTAATATCGTAAACCAAGCAATTGAATATGTTTCTCAAAGGCAATGAAGAGAAGAGTACGCACGGAGATACGGCACAGAGAGCCCGGGTAGCCGGAAACGGGTACGGAAGGCCGCGCCGAACATGGTCTTGGAGCCGCATGGCCGACGGGCATACGCCCTTTTAGGTCACGCCGGGAGCGCCCGTCACAGCGCGGGAGTATCGGGTGTTGTCATCGCCCCGCACTCTGTAAGGCCCGCGCCGTGAGGTTCGGGTGAAGCAAGGTGGTACCACGAAGCCTGCGAAGGCTCTCGTCCTTGACAGCGATGTCAGGGGCGTTTTTTTGTGCCTTTGTTCGCCCCTTCCTCCGGTGAGACCCGCCAACAGCGGTCCACATATATCAATCGTAAAAAGGAGACCTGGATATGAAAAAGAAAGTATTTGCCCTGGCGCTGTGCGCCGCGCTCGGCCTGTCCCTGCTGTCCGGCTGCGGCAAAAAGGACGCCGTCACCATCAAGGTGGGCGCCACCCCCGCCCCTCACGCCGAGATCCTGGAGGTGGTCAAGGACATCCTGGCCGAGGACGGCATCACCCTGGATATCGTGGAGTTCAACGACTACATCCAGCCCAACGAGGCGGTGGAGTCTGGCGACATCGACGCCAACTTCTTCCAGCACATCACCTACATGAACGACTTTAACTCCGATCACGGCACCCACCTGGCCAGCGTAGCCGAGATCCACTATGAGCCAATGGGCGTGTATGCCGGCAAGACCGCCAGCCTGGACGCCCTGGCGGACGGTGCGCAGATCGGCATCCCCAACGACCCCACCAACTGCGGTCGAGCTCTGCTGCTGCTTCAGGAGCTTGGCATGATCACACTGAACGACGGCGTGGGCCTGACCCCCACTCCGCTGGATATCAAGGACAACCCCCACAGCTATAAGCTCGAGGAGCTGGAGGCCGCACAGCTCCCCCGCTCCCTGGACAGCCTGGACGTGGCGGTCATCAACGGCAACTTCGCCATCGACGCCGGACTGAAGATGGCGGACGCCCTGGCCATCGAGTCTGCCGACGGCACCGCAGGCACCGCCTATGTGAACGTGCTCACCGTCAAGGAGGGCCGTGAGGACGACGAGGCCATCCAGGCGCTGGTGAAGGCCCTCCAGTCCGACAAGGTCAAGACCTACATCGAGGAGACCTACAACGGCGCTGTCGTGCCCGTGTTCTAAGGAAGAGCAAGATCCGGCCCCTGCCGTGTAGCGGGGGCCGGTCCGTTTATCCCTGTTTCCGGCGGCGGACCTCCAATACTGCGCCCG
>CATJRT010000026.1 GCA_949742895.1 uncultured Eubacteriales bacterium
GCCGCATCCCGTCATCGCCCTCATGCCCGACCAAGTGGGCGTCACCGCCAAGGGGGGCACCATGCGCCTGGGCAGCTACCCCTGCCGTCTGGCGGAGGGTTCGCTCGCGGCGTCGGTGTACGGCGCGGCTGAAATCAATGAGCGCCACCGCCACCGCTACGAGTTCAACAACGACTACCGGGAGACGCTGACAAAAGCGGGACTGGTCCTGTCCGGCCTGTCCCCGGACGGGCGGCTGGTGGAGATGGTGGAGCTGCCGGGGCACCCCTGGTTCTGCGCAGGGCAGTTCCACCCGGAGCTGAAATCCCGGCCCAACCGGGCGCACCCACTGTTCCGGGGATTCATCGCTGCGGCAAAGAGCCACCGGGAGGGCTGGACGGCTGGTTTGCAGCTATGAAGCAATGCACGATGCGAAAGGGAAAGCCGCAACGAAAAAACCCGCACGGGATCTACCGTGCGGGCCTTTTTCATGCGTTTGCTTTGACCACAGGAATCCACACCTCAAACCGGGTACAGCCAGAGTCAAGATATACCTCCACATCCGGGCCTTCGGCGTATTCATAGCCCGAAGTGGGAAGCCATTCGGTGACCGCCCGCCGCTCCAACTCCTGGATGGCAGAAGCACGCTCTCCCGTTCCGGGAAACACCGCCCAGGTAAAGGCAGGCACGGTGTATTCCTCCAATCCATCCCCTGCCGGTGCAGAGGAGGCCACGGCAATATAATACCGGGAGCTGTCCACGCCGTCGCATACTCCAAGCAGTCCCTTGGGCTCTCCGTCCATCAGTGCAGCCAGTCGGGAGATGGTGCCGTCCACTGCCGCCCGCCCCCACATCTCAGGTACACACCGGAAGTTCTCTTCCATATCCTTCCCAAGAGGAGCTGCTACCCCCACAATACGGAACGACTCTCTTTTTTCAATGCGATACTCCATTTCTTCCACTCCTTGTACGGTAATTGCGAAGCGCAAAGGCGGATGACTTTTCAAGCTCACTCCCGGCTTTTTCGCCTGGGATGGCGGCAGACCATGGATCACTTGGAACGCCCTGTTAAAAGCAGTGGGTGAATTGTATCCATATTTCAGGGCCACATCAACGATTTTCTCCCCGCACTGCAAATCCACCGCTGCCCGTGACATCCTGCGGCGGCGGATGTACTCTGACAGCGGTACCCCAGCCAACAGAGTGAACATCCTCTGGAAATGGTAGGGGGAACAGCAGGCAATTTTCGCCGCCGCCTGCAAATCAGGCGCTTCTATGTGTTTTTCCATGTAGTCCACGGCCCGGTTGAGCCGGTCGATCCATTCCATATACCTCGCTCCTTTTTGGCTGCGCAGCCAAATACAGTATACCGCACACGTGCTTGATTGTCCTCTCTTTTGCAAAGCAAATATTGAGAGTTTTGAAAAAGCGTCCCCTCCAGGTATCCGGAGGGGACGCTTTTTGTCATGGTTTTGACCCAAATTACTTGTGGTCGACGCTGTACATATGCTTGATGAGCTCCAGAACCTTGTTGGAGTAGCCCATCTCGTTGTCGTACCAGCTCACGACCTTCACGAAGGTATCGGTCAGGGCAATGCCGGCCTTAGCATCGAAGATGGAGGTGCGGGCGTCGCCCAGGAAGTCGCTGGACACCACGTCCTCGTCGGTGTAGCCCAGAACGCCCTTCAGCTCGCCCTCGGAAGCGGCC
>CATJRT010000027.1 GCA_949742895.1 uncultured Eubacteriales bacterium
CCAGCGCGCGCCCTTCGGTGTGGCGGTAAAGTCGCCCAAGGGCGGTTGGGCCTACAACATCAGCCCTGGCCTGCTGGTGCGGTACAAACGGGGCGACCTGCCCACCTATCGGCTGAAAGAGGTCATCGACCTGGCCGCCGAGGGCGTAGAGCGGGTGCTGAAAGAACGGATGGCCGGGATGCGACAGGTACTGGCAGCCATCGACCAGATGAGCTGAGGATGGTGATGATGAGCAAACAGAGAACCATTCTCTCTGTCAGCTGTACTGGACGAGTGGGGCCAACCGAAAAAGGTCAAGATGGTGCGGGCAAAATGCTCCTGCTGCACGGAGAGCATTTTGCTGGACTGGGCAAAGGACGAGACCCACGGCTACGGCTTTATCCATCCGGACGATGAGGAAGGGGACTGGAGCTGGACCGTCACCTCCGCCGGTGACGAATCGACCTGCCCCATCTGCGGAGCAAAGGTGCTGGTGAACAAGCGCTCAGCGGTCAGGGACTACTATGTGACAGCGGAGGCCAGTGTCATGAGCGCCGCGCTGGTGGGGGACGGGATGGCCCTGCTGGCCCTGACGGGCTGGACGGTCCAGAGGCGGGTCTATCGATCCGGGGCGTCCAGTATCGAGATCATCCCCGCCGAGTCTTATGTATTCGGGCCACACGACTGCGTGCAGCTCATTGTGGAATATCCCCACCGGTATAAGCTGGTGCCGGCAGGGGAGGACTTCGCAGACCTGATCCCCGCGCCAGGCTTCGTGACCCAGGAGGGCACGCCGCTGAACAAGGCCGCGCTGCTCTCCGACGAGACTGCGGCGGCGCTGGGCTTGACGCAGGAGGACCCCACGGTGGATGATGCGCTGGCGGCGGCGGAGCTGGCCCTGAAACAGCTCGGGAGCGACCTTGCCGCCGGCGTCCATATCGCTGCGGGCAGCTACACCGGCACCGGCACCTACGGCGCGTCCGATCCCAATATTCTGACCTTTGACTTTGAGCCGGAGGTGGTATTCGTATTCCAGAAGGACTACAGCCCTGTGCAGACCTTCGTGAACGATTCCTGGAGCGGCAGCACATATGTGGATACGGTGTTCTCTTTTGACTTGATCTATTTCTTCCGGGGCGGGGCCTCGACGCGGGTCGGAGCGCTCAAGACCAAGGATCTCAACGGCAATCTCGGGCAGGGAAACACGCAGATGCCCTATACGATGGAAGGAAACACCCTGTCCTGGAAGTACACCGACCCGAATTACGGCTCGGGCAATATCGCGCCCCGGGCGCAGTTCAACGAGTCCGGCACAGTCTACCACTACATCGCCATCGGAAGGGGGAACGCGGCATGAAGCTCATCAGGACGACGCCCAACGAGGGCGGGGCCTACCCGGCCATCCAGGAGGGGGATTTCCGCCGCGTGCCGGAGGGGATGGCTGTCTGGCCGGAGGAGCTGCCCACGCGGGAGTTTTACGACTGCGGCGGCTTTGCAACGCTGACGGTGGAGCAGGCGGACGGCGTCCCCACGGTGACGGGCGTAGAGCCGGATGAGGCGGCGTGGCAGGCGTGGCAGGCGGCGCACCCGCCCGAACCCGCGCCTGCGGCGGAGCCTGGGGAGGCAGAGGACGTGGCGGGGCTGCTGGTGGAGCACGAGTACCGGCTGGCGCTGCTGGAGCTGGGGCTGACGGGGGGTGATGCGTGATGCTGTACCGGACATTGA
>CATJRT010000028.1 GCA_949742895.1 uncultured Eubacteriales bacterium
AGTCTGAGCTGAAGCAGCTGGATATGCCCAAGGTGCAGTTCCAGGTGGAGTTTGCTCCCAAGGAGGGGCCGGACGGCATGGACGCCACGGGGATAGATACGGTGCGGTTCCTGATGTCAGCCAATGTGGGGGAGAGCTTGAAGCCCATCAATAAAATCGCTTCCGGCGGCGAGCTGTCCCGCATCATGCTGGCGCTGAAAAATGTGCTGGCTGAGACGGAGCAGGTAACCACTCTGATCTTCGACGAGGTGGATACCGGAGTGTCTGGCCGGGCGGCGGGGAAGGTAGCGCAGAAGTTGTTCCAGGTGTCCGGGACCAAGCAGGTGCTGTGCGTCACCCATCTGCCCCAGATTGCCGCCATGGGAGATGTTCATTTCTCGGTGGAAAAGGGGGAGCAGGGTGGGCGGACCTATACCCAGGTGGAGCGGCTGGACCGCCCCCGACGCCGGGAGGAGCTGGCGCGGCTCAGTGGAGGAGCGGTCACTGCCGTGATGCTGGACGGAGCGGAGGAGCTGCTGTCTGCGGCGGAGAAGTATAAGGCGAAAGAGAGCAAAAAGAGATAATCTTATGACGGTATCACAATAAGGAGGAGCGTTATGACAAACAAGGAGCTGGTTCTGAAATTCTATGATGAAGTGTTCAACCGCTGGGATCTGTCCCATCTGGACGATTTTATGCTGGACAGCTATATGCAGCACAACGCCACCGTGAAGGATGGCAAGGCAGGCTTCCGGGAGTTTGCGGAGAGGTTTTTGGCCATGAAGCCCCATATGGAGATTTCAAAAATTGTCTGTGAGGATGATATTGTGGTGGTGTTTTTCAAGTGTACTATGCTGGAAAACGGTATGGTGAATAAGGTGTTCGATATGTACCGCATTGAGGACGGTAAGCTGGCTGAACACTGGGACTGCGTGATGCACGACGTAGGCGGCGTGGTTCCGGTCAACGGAAGAAGCCTGTTTTGACGGCAAATTATGCGGAGCACTCGGGGTGCGCTTAGCCCAACTGACTCTTGCAAATTTCCCGGTAATGGTATATAATGCTTCAATCACCATTTGAGAAATGAGGGAACGCATATGGATCGCATCACCATCGCCGCCGTCTATGCCGACGGTGAGCGGCTCGGCGGCCAGACGGTCACCGTCATGGGCTGGGCCAAAACCATCCGGGATATGAAAACCTTCGGCTTTATCGAGCTGAACGACGGCTCCTGCTTCAAAAATCTGCAAATCGTTATGGATGCCAATATCCTTGAAAATTATAAAGAGATCGCTGGGCAGAACGTAGGCGCGGCCCTCATTGTCACCGGAACTGTGGCGCTGACGCCGGAGGCCAAGCAGCCCCTGGAGATTAAGGCTGTCTCCGTCGCGGTGGAGGGCGCGTCCTCCCCTGACTATCCCCTGCAGAAGAAGCGCCACAGTGTGGAGTACTTGCGCACCATCCAGCACCTGCGGCCCCGGACCAACCTGTTTTCTGCTGCTTTCCGGGTGCGGTCTGTCGCAGCCCACGCAATCCACTGCTTCTTCCAGGATCGGGGCTTCGTCTATATCCACACCCCCATCATCACCGCCAGCGATTGCGAGGGCGCGGGGGAGATGTTCCAGGTGACCACCCTGGACGTGAACAAGCCGCCCCGCCTGCCCGATGGGAGTGTGGACTGGTCCCAGGATTTCTTCGGCAAGCATGCCAACCTCACCGTGTCCGGCCAGCTCAACGCGGAGAAT
>CATJRT010000029.1 GCA_949742895.1 uncultured Eubacteriales bacterium
CCACCACAGGGCCGGATATCTGGACAATGATCCCTTGTTCCATTAACGTTCCCTCCTCTGGGCCTTGGCTCCAGCGGACACCTCGGTAATCTCCTGGGTGATGGCCGACTGCCGGACCCGGTTGTACTGGAGGGACAGCTCCCCCAGCAGCTTTTCTGCGTTCTGGTTAGCGCTGTCCATAGCCGCCATGCGGGCGTTCTGCTCACAGCAGAAGCTGTCAATCAGCGCACTGTAGATAAAGCCGGACACATAGCTGGGCATCATGCTGTCCAGCACCGCCTCCACACTGGGGAGAAACTCGAAGGGTTCGGTCACCGCCCGTTCGGTGAGGGCGGTGTCTGCGAAATAGGTCCGGTGGAAGGGCAAGACGCGGGTAGATTTTGCCTGAAAGGACATGGCGCTGGCCATATCGGTGTAAACCACAAAAATTTTCTTCAGCTCTCCCTTGTCGAAGCCGTCCAGCAGCAGGGCGCTGATCTCCCTCGCCCGTACCATGGTCGGGTTCTGTGCGGTATAGAGAAAGCTGTGCTCGATTGGGATATGGTGCTGGGCGAAAAACCGCCTTCCAAACTCCCCTACTACAAAAAGCTTGGTATCCGGGTGCTGCTCCAGCAGCTTCATAGCCTCCTTGATGGCATTCTGGTTGTAGGCCCCGGCCAACCCCTTGTCGGCGGTAATGACCAGGCAGCCGTAGGCCCCCTCCAGGGGAGGCTCCCCCTCGGCGGGATAGAAATAGCGGCTGTCCACATCCTTCACATTGCGGAAAATGCGCTTGATTTCCCCCCGCAGGGCCTCAAAATAAGGCCGGGTGTTCTCTAACTCCTGCCGCGCCCGGCGCAGCTTGGTGGAAGCGATGAGGTACATGGCGTTGGTGATCTTCTTCGTCTCCCGGACGCTGTCGATATGGGTGCGTATCTCCTTGGCCCCGGCCATGTCAGCTGCCCCACTTTCCACTTGCCTGGAACTCCTCCAGATACTGGCGGCCCAGGACCATGATCTCCTCCCTGTCGTCCGGGGAAAGCAAACCGGTCATGTCCAGCCGCCGGCACAGGTCGGCAGCGCTGTCCTCCACGCGGGCCAACAGGCCCGCCCGGAAGGCATCCAGCTTTTCCAGCGGCACGTCCTGCATCACATGGCCCATGGCGCACACCAGCAAAATCACCTGCTGGTGCTGGGAGAAGGGGGCGTACTGGGACTGGCGCAGCAGCCGCATCAGCCCCTGGCCGTAGGCAAGCTGCCGCTTTGTGGCGTCGTCCAGATCGCTGGAGAACTGGGTGAACACCTCCATCTCCCGATACTGCGCCAGCTCCAGCCGAATGGCCCCGGCGGCGGACTTCATGGCCTTTGTTTGTGCGTCGCCGCCCACACGGGACACGGACAGGCCCACATTGACAGCGGGCCGCTGACCGGAAAAGAACAGGTCGCTTTCCAGGAAAATCTGACCATCGGTGATGGAGATGATATTGGTTGGGATATAGGCGGACACGTCCCCTGCCTGGGTCTCCACAATGGGCAGGGCGGTCATGCTGCCGCCCCCCAGCTCGTCGCTGAGGTGGGCGGCCCGCTCCAGTAGCCTGGAGTGGAGGTAGAACACGTCGCCGGGATAGGCCTCACGGCCCGGAGAACGCTCCAGCAGCAGGGACAGCGCCCGGTAGGCCACGGCGTGCTTGCTGAGGTCGTCGTATACGATGAGCACGTCCCGGCCATGGCGCATGAAATGCTCCCCCAGGGCGCAGCCCG
>CATJRT010000030.1 GCA_949742895.1 uncultured Eubacteriales bacterium
CGCGTAGAGGATTTCAAAGGTGGCGGTATTCTTACCGTCTGTGGCCTCAAAGGTGTAATTTCCGCCCGAAACCCCGGTAATGGTCACGGTGTACTTGCCCACGCTGGTCAAATCAGCATTGTTATTTGTGGTGTCCTCATATGTCACCTCGTACTCGCTGCCGTCGATGAGAACGCCGTTGTCGTCCTTGACGGTGACGGTGGGCATCTGCTTCTTGCCGTTGTAGGTCACCGTTGCGGGCTCCACCTGGATGGTGGGCTTGCTCACGGCGTTTTTGACGATGGAGGCAGTCACCGAAACGGGCGCGGTGTCCTTGTGGTTGTCGTCACCCTGGACTTTGTACCAGACGATGTACTCCTTCACAGCCGTCGCCGTGGGAATGGCCGCGGAATACTCGCCGTCCTCGGTCAGGGAATACACCATGGTTCCGCCGGACGCGGTGCCCGCCGTAATCAGCGCCTGAGCGGTGCCGTTGTAGGGCAGATTTTCCAGTCCGGTCGGAGCCGTTACGTCGTCGTTCTCCACATCCGCCTTCTCAATCGTAAAGGTTGCGGTGCCGTTGACGATGTAGTCTCCGCCGTTGGCGTTGGTGATGATGACCGTCGCAGTACCGGCGTCGGTGTTGTCGCGGAAGGTTACCTCGTACTCAGTATCCGGAATGACCGTGGTGCCGTCTTTGACCTCGATAGCAGCACCCGCCGGTTTTTGCGGATTGCCGTCATAGATATAGGTGCCGTTCACCGTGATCTTCGGGCTGACGATCTCCTTCGGCTTGATGGTCACGGTGACCGAGCCAGTCGGGCCGTCCGCATGGTTGCCGTCGCCCACCACCTTATAATATACCGTGTAGGTGCCCGCGTCGGTTTCTGTGGGGATGTCCTCGCTGTAGGTGTTGGTGCCATCCTTATCCAGCAGCATATACTCGATATGCCCGCCGGATGCGCTGCCAACCGTCACCAGCTCCTGGGGCTGTCCGGTGTAGGTCAGGTCCTTCGCCTGGGGCGAACCGGTCAGCACGGCGGTACCCTTGCGGATTTCAAAGGTCACACTGCCGCTGACATCGTAGTTACCGCCCTCGTTGTCGGTGATGGTCACAGTGGCTGCTATGCCCACGTTCTTGTTGTCGCTGTAGCTCACGGTGTACTCGCTGGCCGGGACCGTCGCCGTGCCGTCCGAAATGATAACGGAGGGTGTTTTTTCGGTGCCGTCGTATTCATAGTAGTAAGTGCCGTCGGTATCCGTCTGCAAGTCACTGCCGGACAGGGTGGCGTTTGTGTTGCTCACCATCAGCGTTTTCCGGCTGATGGTCACTTGAATCGACTGCAGCTCGGAATCGTTGTGGTTGCTGTCACCCTTCGCCTTGTACCAGACGGTGTAAGTCCCCGCGTTGGTCCCGGTGGGGACGGTCGCGGAATATACGCCGTCCCGGCTGTCGGAGTAGAGGGTATTTGTGTCTCCGCCGGTTACAAGAGCCTTAGGTGTGCCGTCGTACATCCGGTCATTCGCCGACACGCTGGGCGCGGTCGCGTTTGCCTTGAGAATAGACGCGGTGGTGGTGGCAGGAATCGTAATGTCGTACTTCTGCGCGGTCGCATCATTGACAACCGTGCCCGAGATATTCACCGTTTTGTTGGTCCCGACATTTTCGTTTTCAAACGTTCCCTCTATCTGCGTTGTATTCAGACTGTCCGTCCCGACTAAAGCGCCCTCTTTCCAGGTAATGTGGAGGGTAGCTTTGGCGGGAATAACGC
>CATJRT010000031.1 GCA_949742895.1 uncultured Eubacteriales bacterium
AGCTGGCCGACGGCGAGACCGCCCCTGTGGAGTTCTGGACCAAGTGCCCGGATACCACCCAGAAGGAGCAGGTCACTTACAAGGTGCAGTGGATCGACGCGGACGACAGCAAGGTTCTCAAGACCGAGGAGCGCACCGGCACCATCGGTGCCACGGTCAGTGTCGCTGAGGCCGACAAGTCCTACACCGGCTACACCTATGTGGGCGATAATGACAACAGAAACGTTCTGTCTGCTACCTTGGACAACGACAAGGTCGTCCTGAAGATGTACTTTACCAAGGACAACACCCCGTTGCCCGAGGAGAAGCCCGATGGCCCCAGCATTGAGGATATGCAGAAGGTCGGTATCCAGACCAGATGCAGCGTTGATGAGGCCCATAGCGCCGGTGCAGACTGGTATAAGCTGTACGGCACGCCGGATGAAACAAATCCTAATCATATGCGTCCCTGGTATGATACATGGCGCACCATCGGCAGTGTCGAAAAGGTAGACGGCGTTTATCAGTGTGTTGTGACGGTTCACGCGCGGCCCTGGGCTGATCTTCGTATCACGAGCCTTAGCAATAGCGGCGTTAAGCCCGACCATGAGTTTGACCTTGAGAAGACCGGCGGCGAAGATATCAAGGTGACGTTCACGCTGGATCAGGAAACGAATACGTGGACCGCCGATAAGGACATGGTTTATATTTGGATCAAGGAGAAGCCCGTGGATCCCAGCAAGCCCGAGAAGGGCTCCTTGGAACTGACCAAGACCGTGGATAACGAAGCCCCCGAAAAGGGCGCTACGGTCAAGTACACCATCACCGTGACCAACAGCACCAACTATGACCTCGACAATATGCTGATCCGCGACAGGATGCCCGAGAATGTGACCTTGGTTGAGGGCACCGGTAAGGCCACCGTGAACGGTGAGGAGCGGGATGTGTCCGTTACATCCGGTGAGGTCTACACGGATTGGCGCGTGGCCGGCAAAATCGACGACAAGGCCGTGGTGGTTCTGACCTTCGACGCCACCGTCAGTGAGAATGCTGCTGACAACGTTGGTCTGAAGAACATTGCCAAGGCTTTTGCCAAGGAGTATTCCGACACTGCCGTGGCTGCTCTGCTCACCGACGGCATGGACAATCTGGTTGCTGCGGTCAGCAATGAGGAATTTGGTTCCAACGAGGACAGCGCGGTTATCACTCCTTCCGATGGAATCGAAGCGCCGGATGGTTATACGGACGAATTTGTGAGTAATGCGGATGACGCCACTGTAACGCCTGTGGCGCCCACGACTCCTCCGAGCACCGAGCCGACTTCCACACCCAGCCAGGAGCCCACGGCTTCTCCGAGCACCGAGCCCAGTCAGGAGCCCACAGCTTCTCCGAGCACTGAGCCGAGCCAGGAGCCCAATTTCCCCGTCGTGCCCGAGATTCCTCTCGAGCCCAGTCAGGTGCCGAGCCAGGAGCCCAGTGAGCCGGTAGAGTCCCAGGAGCCCAGCGCCCCTGTGGAGTCTCAGGAGCCTGATGAGGACATCGAGAACTCTGAGCCGCCCCAGGGCGAGCTGCCTGAGCTGCCCGAGGAGTCCGAGGAGCCTGACGAGGATATTGACGACGGCAACCCGCCCCAGGGCGAGTTGCCTGAGGAGTCCCAAGAGCCCAGCGTTCCTGTAGAGTCTGAGGAGCCCGACGAGGATATTGACGACGGCAACCCGCCCCAGGGTGAGCTGCCTGAGGAGTCCGAGGAGCCTGACGAGGACATTGACGACGGCGAGCCGCCCATGGGCGATGCGCCCCAGACTGGCGACAATCTAGGTGTGTGGCTGGCTGTGACCGCAGTGTCCGGCGC
>CATJRT010000032.1 GCA_949742895.1 uncultured Eubacteriales bacterium
CGGCTTTTACACCTACTTCGCCGCCGACATCGCCTACCATCGCAACAAGTTCGAGAAGCGGGGCTTCGATAAGGTTATCAACGTGTGGGGCGCGGACCACCACGGCCATGTGGCCCGCTTACAGGCGGCGCTGGACGGCCTGGGGCTGGACGGTTCCAACAGGCTGGTCATTGTGCTGATGCAGCTTGTCAATCTGCTTCAGGACGGCAAGCCGGTGCGTATGTCCAAGCGGACGGGCAAGGCCATCGCTCTCCACGACCTGCTGGACGAAATCAGTGTGGACGCCGCCCGGTACTACTTTAACAACCGCGCCGCCACCAGTGCCCTGGACTTTGACTTGGACCTGGCGGTGCGCCAGGACAGCGACAATCCGGTGTATTATGTACAGTACGCCCATGCCCGCATCTGCTCCCTGATTGCCAATCTGGCCGAGGACGGAGCGGCGGTATCCGCCTGTAAGGATATTGACCCGGCCCTGCTGTCCGCCGGAGAGGAGCGCGCCCTGGTCAAAACCCTGGCCCAGTATCCGGAGGAGATCCGTCTGGCCGCAAGAGATTACGACCCCAGCCGAATCAACCGCTACCTTACCGCCCTGGCTGGAGATTTCCACCGCTTTTACAACGCCTGCCGTATGAAGGGAGAGGAGGCTGCCCTCCAGTCCGCCAGGCTGAAGCTGGCGGACTGCACCCGGCTGGTACTGGCCAACGGTCTGGGTCTGCTGGGCGTGTCCGCCCCGGAGAAGATGTAAAAGCCGTGTGGTGCCGGGAAAAATTTCTTGCTAAGGGGTTGCAATTCCTGCCTAATCGTGGTAAACTATCAGCATATGTTAAGGTAAGAAAGGAGTGAGGCGCGGGCCTCACTCCTTCTTTTGGAAGAAGCGCGGAGAAGCGGGCGGCGAGGGGCTTGGACCGGAGCGGGGACAAAAACCCAGGGCCCACGAGGTGGGACCGGGTTTTGTCCGAGCCCCAGCGAGACAGCATTGGGAAGCGCAAGGGTAGATACAAAGGTCCGGATGGAGCGAGGGACAAAACCCGGTCCGGGCATGACGTCATTTTGGAAAGGAGCCTCTTTATGGCAAAGGTGACCGACGCGGTGGCCGAGCTGGCCCGCCCTGTTGTGGAACAAGCGGGCTGTACCCTGTGGGATGTGGAATACGTCAAGGAAGCGGGGGAATGGTTCCTCCGGGTCTACATCGATCGGGAGGGCGGCGTGGACATCGACTGCTGCGAGGCGGTTTCCCGGCCCCTGTCCGGCCTGCTGGACGAGGCAGACCCCATCCAGGGCAGCTATACCTTTGAGGTGTCCTCCGCCGGGCTGGACCGGGTCCTGAAAAAGCCGGAGCATTTTGCCCGGTGCATGGGGCAGAAAGTGGAGGTGCGCCTATATCGTCCGGTGGACGGGAGCCGTGGGCGCACCGGCGTGCTCACCGGCTATGAGGACGGAGCAGTGAGTGTGGACGGCGTCCGCTTTGACAAGAAAGACGTGGCCCAGGTCCGGCTGTACGTCGAGTTTTGAGGAGTGAAACGACATGGCTAAGAAAAAGATCGCCGCAAAGAACACGGAGCTGGACGCCAAGGAATTTTTCGCCGCCATCTCCGATATTGAAAAGGAAAAGGGCATCCCCAAAAGCTATATGCTGGAGAAGATCACCCAGGCGCTGGTGGCTGCCTACAAGCGGGACCACGAGGGCATTACCGATAACGTGGTGGTGGACGCCAACGAGGAACTGGGGACCGTCCGGATGTTCGTCAAGAAGGATGTGGTGGAGGAGGTAGACAACCCCCACACCGAGATCAGTCTGGCCGACGCCCAGAAGGCCCTTCCCCGGGCTCAGCTGGGGGATGTGCTGCGCATTGAGATCA
>CATJRT010000033.1 GCA_949742895.1 uncultured Eubacteriales bacterium
CGGAGGACTCCTCGTACCGCTTCAGCAGAGTACGGATAAAGGGGCTGTCGGCGGGGACGTGGTGGGGCTTCTCCTGGACGCCGTCGAAGGTGAAGCCTTTGGCTTCAAACGCGGCCTTAGCCACGTCCCGGCAGTTCTCCTCGGTGGCGCACAGGGGGGCGCGGCTGTCGAACCGGCCCTCCAGCCCGGCCTCCGTCACCTCCAGCAGGGAGAAGGCCACGGTGAGCGGCCCGGCCACCGGTTCCTTCTGGGCGATGCCCATGGCCCGGCCATAGCAGTCTCCGTGGGGAATCAGGGCGTTCAGGCCACGGAGCGCCTCTTTGCAGGGGCCGTCCGCCAGGGGCAGCGCACACAGCAGGGCGATCAGCCCCGTAATGGCGTTGTTACCCCCCTCGGGCATGGCGGCGTGGGCGGCTTCACCCTTGGCGTGGACGGCGGTGAGGCCGTTTTCCGCCGTGAAGGTGAACTTTATGCCGGTGCGGGCGGTGATGTCCCGGGCCACTGGCTGTATCTCGTGCATGGTCAGCCCCTCCACCCCGGCGGAAGCGTCCCCAGGCAGCACGTTGAGCCGGACGCCGCCGTGGAGCCATTTGATCCGGGGCAGCGCGTCCTGAGCGGGCCAGCTTTTGGAGAATTTCGGGCGAAAGCCGCCCTTCTCCGTGTTGATGACGGGGAAGCCGGAGTCCGGGGAGAAGGTTGCGGGGGCGAAGGGATGGCGGGCGAAGTACCAGGCGATGTCCCCGGATCCGCTCTCCTCGTTGGTGCCCATGATGACCCGGCAATTCTTTTTCAGGGGCACGCCCAGGTCCTTCACCGCCTTCATGGCCAGCAGGGAGGCCACGACAGGCCCCTTGTCATCGTCAGTACCCCGGCCGTACAGCAGACCGTCCACCAGCTTGGGCTCGAAGGGCTTCGTGACGGTCCAGCCCTCGCCGGGAGACACCACATCCAGGTGGCCCAGAATATGCAGCGCGTCCTCCCCCCCGTTCAAATCGGCAGTGCCCACATACCCCTCGTGGTTATGTACGTTCAGGCCCCATTCGGCGGCCAGCTTCAGCGCCTCGTCCAGAGCAGCGGCAGGCCCGGGGCCAAAGGGTGCGCCGGGAGCGGGCGTCCCCTCGGTGCTGTCGATGGACACCAGGCGGCCCACCGCCTCCACCAGCATGGACTCCTTGTCCGCGAAATAGGCTTCGATCTGTTCTTTATACATGGTCATGATCTCCTTGGCAGGCAAACGCCGCCTGTGAATTTTGAGCGTCCTGATTGAGTACCCTTATTGTAGCTGTTTCCTCTGTCAAAAACAAGAGGTTTTTCGGGAAGCCTGGAAAAACAGGCCCTTCCTCTGTCCTGCTCTTGCAAAGAACGTCTTTTATGGCATATTCTTTTATTCACAATTTCCTCTTTTTTCTCCCGGACAGTTGTGATATACTGTTATGAGTTAAATTGGGTTATTGTAGGTTGCAGAGCCGTCGCGGAGGCTTCGCAGCACGACTACAGCAGGTTGCGCCGCCGTGAGCAGTACGGCACGGCTACATCTACGCTTTGTCTTGCAAGAAACGATTTCGAAAGAGAAAGGACACAGAAACTATGGGTCTGTTTTCAAAAGTGTTCGGCACCCGCTCCCAGCGGGAGGTGAAGGCGCTCAACGCCACCGTGGACAAAATTGAGGCGCTGGAGGAGGAGTACAAGGCCCTTTCCGACGCCCAGCTCCAAGCCAAGACCCCGGAGTTCAAGCAGCGCCTCGCCAATGGCGAGACCCTGGACGACATCCTGCCCGAGGCCTTCGCCGCCTGCCGGGAGGCCGCCGACCGGGTGCTGGGCATGCGCCCCTACCGGGTGCAGCTCATCGGCGGCATCATCCTCCACCAGGGC
>CATJRT010000034.1 GCA_949742895.1 uncultured Eubacteriales bacterium
AAGGTGGCGGTCATCGACCACCACCGCCGCGCCGCTACCTATATCGAGGGTGCGGCGCTGAATTTCCATGAGCCCTACGCATCCTCTGCCAGCGAACTGGTGGCGGAGCTGATGAGCTACCTGATGGAGCCGGAGGACCTGCTGGGGGGCGAGGCGGAGGCCATGATGGCTGGGCTGATGCTGGACACCAAGAACTTCACCATGCGCACCGGTGCCCGTACCTTTGAGGCAGCGGCCATGCTCCGCCGGGCCGGGGGGGACACCGCCGAGGTGCGCAAGATCTTCCAGACCGATCTTGCCGACGCGGTGGCCAAATACGGCCTGATCCAGAACGCGAAGATGTACCGGCAGGACATCGCCATCGCCGCAGCCCACCACCCGGTGGGCCGGGTGACGGGAGCCCAGGCGGCGGACGAACTGCTGAACATTGCGGGCATCAACACCTCCTTCGTCCTCTATCCGGACGGGGAGAAGGTGAGCCTGTCTGCCCGGAGCATCAACGACACCAACGTCCAGGTGGTGCTGGAGACCCTGGGAGGGGGCGGCAACGCCGGAGCCGCCGGGGCGCAGGTATCAGGCAAGACGGTGGACCAGGTGCTGGACGATCTCCACGCCGCGCTGGACACCTATTTTGAGGACAAAAACGACAATTCCGAGGAAGAAAAATGACAACAGGCCGTCAGGTCTGGACACATAGGAGGTAACCGAACATGAAAGTCATCTTACAGCAGGACGTAAAGGGCCAGGGCAAAAAGGGCCAGATGGTGGAGGTATCCGACGGCTACGGCCGCAACTTCCTCCTGCCCCGGAAGCTGGCAGTGGAGGCCACCGCAGAGAACGTGAACACCATGAAGATGCAGGACAAGGCCAAGCAAGCCCGGCTGGCTGAGGAAAAGGCCGCCGCTCAGGCCACCGCCGAGCAGCTCAAGAGTTGCCAGGTGAAGATCAGGGCCCGGGCCGGCCAAGGGGGCAAGCTGTTTGGCTCCATCACCAGCAAGGAGATCTCCGAGGAGCTGAAGGCCCAGCACGGCCTGGACGTGAACAAGAGCAAGATTGTGCTCAGCGACCCCATCAAGTCCTTCGGCAGCTTCGAGGTGAAGTGCAAGCTGGGCAGTGAGGTCACCGGCACTATCTACGTGCTGGTAGCGGAGGAAAAGTAAGCAGATGAAAGGGAATACCCCGCAAAAGCCACGCCGCTGGTCGCCTCTGGAGGCCAAGTCGGTCATCGGACGGATATGGATACCCTCCATGCTGCTGGCCATGCTGGCCATTGCCGTCCGGTCGTTGTGGCTGCTCTTCCCCGCCTTTGTCCTCTGGGTGGTGATGCTGGCGATCCTGTTCGCCTACTGGCGCTGCCCCCACTGTGGCAAGGGCTTGCCCAAGACGGGCAAGATATCCGCCTGCCCCAGGTGTGGGGAGGAGATACACTGAATTTCTGATTATACCGCCGGGGAAAGGGAGGGAGCGTCATGCCCGGAGAGGAACTGAACGAGCTGCGCCTGCCCCACTCGGTGGAGGCGGAGCAGGCGGTGCTGGGCTCCATGCTCATCGACGACCGGTGCGTCCCCGATGTGATGGAGCGGCTGCTGCCCGAGGATTTCTATATGCGGCAGAACCGGGAGCTGTACCAGGTGCTGTTCACCATGTTCAACCGGTTCGAGACCATCGACCCGGTGACGGTGGTGGACCGGATGAAGATGGCCGGGGTGTATGACGAAAACACCACCCTGCCCTACCTGCGCCAGCTCATGGAGATCACTCCCACCGCTGCCAACGTGCTGGAATACGCCGCCATTGTGGCGGACAAGGCCCTGTTGCGCCGGGTGGGGGAGACCGCCGGGGAGCTGACCGAGCTGGTTCACAGCGAGAGCGGCACCGCCGCTCAGATCCTGG
>CATJRT010000035.1 GCA_949742895.1 uncultured Eubacteriales bacterium
CAGGCCCGCCTCCCGGAGGCGGTCCATGAGCTCCCGCTCCGGTCCGCCCACGTTGGGGATGGGCTCCACCAGGAGGCACACCGCGTCCACGTCCGCCACGCTCTGCCGCACCACTTTGACCATGTAGTCGCCCAGGCGGGTGCGGGCCTTATGCAGCCCCGGGGTGTCCACAAACACGAACTGGCTCTCTCCCCGGTCCAGAATGGCGCAGATGCGGTTGCGGGTGGTCTGGGGCTTGGGGGAGACGATGGCGATCTTCTCCCCCACCAATGTATTCGCCAACGTGGACTTGCCCACGTTGGGCCGTCCGCAGATGGTGATGATGCCGCTTTTTTTGATGTTCATAGGCGTTTCCAAACCTTTCTTTCGTTTATCCCGATTCCATAGGGTCAAAGGGCCCCCGCGATATCTCCGTCAGTTCCCCATCGACAAGTTCATATACGATCTTTTCCTGCATCCCGTCCTCGTCCGGGTAGGTGTACTCCACCTTGCGGAAGCAGGCCAGCTCCCCGTCCTCCCAGCGATAATAGGAGGTCTCACCGTCCCCGGCGCCGCTGTGGCGGGTATAGTTCTCGATGGTCTGCGTCTCCAGGTCGGCGTGCGGCCCTCCTCGGCTGAGGAAGCCAGTGCAAAAGGCGTACTGTCCCCGCTCCTCATCCCAGAGATACAGGTCGTAGCTTCCATTATTGGCGCCCCAGTTCCACTGAAGGCAGAGATCCATATACCCGTCAAAGTTGGCATCCATCACATATGAACCGCAGAACGTAAACGCTTCGTCTTCCAGAGTCTGAATGGGCGCGTCCATATCTGCGGGGTCCCAGACGGACAGTGTGTACTGGTATCGGTTAAATTCCGTGTGTGTGTCCTCCTCTCCCCGCTCCACCGTCACCAGCAGGGTCCCCAGTCTGCCCCCGGTTGGGACAAGGAACGCGTCGTGGCCGTCGTCCATGGGATATTGGGCCAGCAGCTCCTCCGGCGTGAGGACCTCCGGAGCCGCGCTCACTGGCCCGCTCGGCTCCGGGGACGGGGACGCGCTGCCCTCCGGCGCGCCGTCACAGCCGCACAGGGCCAAAAGCACCAGCGCCGCCAGCAAAAGGAACACTTTCTTCACCCTTCGTCCCCCCTGGTAATGCCAAGACCACCCAAAATAGCCTCCTCCCGGCTCCGCATCCGGGCTTTTTCCGGCCCCTCATCCAGATGGTCGTAACCCAGCAGGTGGAGCACCGAGTGGACCGCCAGATAGCTCAGCTCACGCTCCAGACCGTGGCCGTACTCCTCCCCTTGGACCTTTGCCCGCTCCAGCGAGATGCACATATCCCCCAGGGGAACCAGCCCAGTGGCAGGATCAGCGTCGTCCGCAGAGGGCTTGTCCCCCGGAGACAGCTTGAACATGGGGAAGCTCAATACGTCGGTGGGAGCGTCCACCCCCCGCATATCCAAATTCACCTGACGGACGCCCTCATCGTTGGTGAGCAGCACGTCGATCTCGCAGGGTACGTCTACCCCCTCGACGTCCAAGGCGGCGCGGACCGCCCGACGCAGCCAGCCCTGTAGCTCCTCCGGCGTTTCAGTCTCGGAGGAAATGATGATTTCATGTGTTGGCATGGCGTACCCTCCTAACGCTTGTCCCGCTTTGCGGCCCGGCGGTTTTCGTCGTCCTCATACGCTTTGATGATGCGCTGGACAATGACGTGGCGCACCACGTCCGCCCCGGTGAGCTGACAGATGGCGATGTTCTCCACCCCCTTCAGCACCCGCATGGCTTCCTTCAGCCCCGACGCCTTGTCGGCGGGCAGGTCGATCTGGGTGGCGTCGCCGGTGATGACGATCTTGGAGCCGAAGCCTAAGCGGGTGAGGAACATCTTCATCTGCTCCCGGCTGGTGTTCTGGGCCTCGTCCAGGATGATGAAGCTGTCGTCCAGCGTCCGGCC
>CATJRT010000036.1 GCA_949742895.1 uncultured Eubacteriales bacterium
CCGGCGGGCCAGCTCGGACTCGCTGACCTTTTCATAGGTTTCTGCCAGTTTGATTTTAGTGGGTATATCCATACTGCTCACCTCCTGTTAGTCAGCAGTATAAAGGAAAACTTTTCAAATGTCAAATAAAACTTTTCAAATTTACAGAAAAATATTTAAGAAAAGCCTTGACATTTGAAAGGAAATCCTTTATACTATCACTTGTAAGGGGGCGGCGGACCCCCGACCAAGGAAAGCCGCCGCCCCGCCCCAAAGGAGGCACCGGGAAAGCCCGGCACCTCCAGAATACCAAACAAGCCCCAAAAATTCAAGGAGGCTTTCACAATGAACGAATACAAAATCATCTACTCCGGCGAGAGCGAAGGCTACCGTATCGTCACTGACCGTACCGAGGCCGCCGCCAAGAAGTACTTCCGTGAGGTCGCCAAAGAGCTGGACCTGGGCCGGGTCGTTATCCAGAGTGTGGAGCTGTTGAGCGACAATGCCCTGGCCTCTAAGCGAAACGAGCGTGAGACGCTGGAGATCATCCGCCAGCTGGTGACCGACCTGGGCGAGCAGAGCTACCTTGCCACCGCCTTCGAGGGGTGCTTCGAGGACGCGGAGCAGAACATTGAGAACGACTTCGGTGATAGCTGGAAACGCCGCTGCGAGAGCGCAGAGCGGAAACTGGACGAGGCCCAGGCGGAGATTGAGAGCCTGCGGGAGCAGTTGGCCGAGAGCCAGAAGGATTGGGAGGCCGCCCATGTTGCCGCTGGTTTGATAGCCGAGCAGAAGGACGCCAAGATCAAGGCCCTTCAAGCCCAGGTTCTCAGCTCCGATGAATTGTTCGACATTCGGATGGTTCTTGAAGCCCGGATTAACGAGGACGAAGAGGAGGTCAAGCGGGCCTCGGCTGACATCGTGAAGTACGCCGATGATCCAAGCGGCGAGAAGTTTCTGGAGGCCCGGAACGCCTATCACATCGCCCAGCATGATGCGGAGGTCATCCGGGAGCTGCTACGCAGGGTGATGGCCGTTCAGCCGCAGGCCGCTTGAAGGCCCGGCAAAAGAGGTAACCATTCATTGCCCGCCCCGGAGGTTACGAGGGCAAAGGAGTTTGAAATGAACCAGTCTGAACGTACCGCACGGAACAGCCTCAAGGGCCTATCCTTGGAAAAACTCTGCGACCTCTGGGAGCTTACTGAAACGCAGAACACCCCCGAAGCTCCGATTGTACGGGGGTGGCTGATGGACGAGATTGAGGCCCGCAACCCCGCCGGATTTGACCGTTGGCTGAGTCAGGACGCACCCGACGACAAGGACAGGTTTTTTATATTTTGTACAGTCAAAAGCAATGAAATTCCAATCGAGATTTGTGTTTTACCGTCGATTTTTGGCTGATTGTAGTGATTCCCCAAATTGCAGACATTGAGCAGTTGAAGATAGGGATTCCTGTAAACTATTTTTCTTCCAAAATCACCCCCGCCGCCCTTGCTGCACTCCGGCCATAAGGAGAGCGGCTTGATCAGGATTTCACCGTCCATCAGGCTCGGCGGGCCTGGATGGGCGCGCGGCTGTACATGGACAGAAAAAGAAGAGAGGCCCGGCACAGCCTCCCTTCTTAAAAATGGGGTATGCCCCTGCTCTCTCCGCCCCGGACGCTCACAAGGCGTCCGGGGTTTCTGTCTTTTATAACCGCTTCCTGCGTAAACTGGTCGCTTTATACAGTTTTGATACCGCAAGTCTGGTCGTTTTACGCGCTGACTATATCGCTCTGATGCGATATATTATCAACATAAAGACACGGCGTACCGATAAAACGAAGCTGCCCGCCGGAGGAAGGAGGGGCTTTTTTGGACAAGCATGATCTTTTTGCCAAAAACCTGAGCGCGATCCAGAAAATCAACGGGCGGTCGCTGGGTGAATTCGCCCAGGAGATCGGCATCCCGAAATCTACCCTGCAATCC
>CATJRT010000037.1 GCA_949742895.1 uncultured Eubacteriales bacterium
ACTGGTGCGGTTTGAGGATGGAAAGTTGAATCCCAAGGCCACGTTTACCGCCCTGGCGGCATTCCTGGATCTGCCCTATACCGAGAGCATGACCTACTGTTCCCTGAAAGGGGAGCGCGATCCGGAGTCGCTGGCGGGCAACGATTTGGGTTTCTCCACGGCGGCAATTTACCGCACCTACGATGATTTTGCCAACGATGCCGAGCGGTATTTTCTGGAATACCTCATGCGGGACGTCTATGAATATTACGGTTATGACTTCAAGTATTACGATGGCGCTCCGGTGGATGAACAGCGGATCGAGGAATTGATCCAGGGCTTCTCCACAATTGACCATTATATCCGCGACAGCTGGCAGCGGAATGTGCTGCCTGCGGCAGACGTTACAACAGAGGGAAGAGCGGCTGACCCGGAACAGCGGGAGGGGGCTCTCAACGTAGTTTTAGAAAATCGAATCGCGCAGATCAACGCGAACCGCCTGCGCACCGCGAAATTTCTGTTGGACAGTCCGTATTTTGTCAACAAAAACGGCCAGCCCCTGCGTATGATGTCCAAGCTGGAGCTGGACCCGGCGCTGCTGGAGCGGCCGCTGTACCACTGAGGAGGAGACCATGAGCGACACAGGGACAGTATATTTTTTCACCGGCCTGTCTGGCGCGGGCAAGACCACCATCGGTGGACTGTTTCACCATCGGCTGAAGGCCACCAAGCCCAATGTGGTGATGCTGGATGGGGACGAAATCCGCACAGCTTTCGGCGAGGACGTGGGCTATACTCAGCCGGAGCGCCTGCGCTGGGCGCAGCGCATCTTCCGTGTGTGCAGGTTGCTGTCTGACCAGGGAATCGACGTGGTGGTGTGCTCCATCGCCATGTATAAGAGCGTCCGGCGGTGGAACCGGGAGAATATCCCCAACTATAAGGAAATTTACATTAAGGTCAGCCGCGACACCCTGCTTCAGCGCAATCAGAAGGGCCTTTATACCGAGGGAAAAAACGTAGTTGGCATTGATCTGCCCTTTGATGAGCCGGAAGCGCCTGATATTGTGTTGCCTAATGACGGCGGACGCACGCCGCTGGAGCTGGTTGAACAGTTGGAGAGTACGCTGTATCCCAACATTGTGGAGGATACGGTGGACAACTCGGCCTATTGGAACCAGTATTATAAAAACAAGGTATGTTCGCAAGAACCTTCACCGTTTGCTCAATATGTGTCTACTCTGGTGGAGCCGGGCCGGCATATGGTAGAGCTGGGCTGTGGAAACGGGCGGGATGCGGTGTTTTTTGCCGCCCAGGGGCTGGAAATTACGGCGCTGGATATGTCCAGGGAGGCGGTGGCCCAGCTTCAGGTCCAGAATATTGCCGCCAATGCCGAATTTATCTGCGGAGATTTTGTCAATGCGTCCATCCATAAGCCGGAAAGCTATGATTACGCCTACAGCCGGTTTACAATTCACTCCATCAATCGCAGTCAGGAGCAGATGTTGCTGAATAACGTATTCCGAGGCCTGCGGCCGGACGGGAAGCTGTTCATTGAGGTGCGTGGGGTAAACGATCCCCTGTATGGAAAGGGCAGGCAGGTAGAGCGCAACGCCTACTTCTATGACAACCACTATCGCCGCTTTATCGTGATGGACGAGCTGGTGGAATCCCTGGAATGCCATGGGTTCCGGGTGGAATATGCCCAAGAGCGTACGGGTTTTGCGCCCTATGGAAATGACGATCCCCCGGTAATCCGCATTGTGGCGGTGAAGCCGAGTGGAGGGAGATCATATGACTGCCCTGTCTGATTTACATATCCATACAACCGCCTCTGACGGGCAGTATACCCCCGCAGAGCTGGTGCGGCTGGCCAAAAACCGGGGACTATCTGTGCTGGCCGTCACCGATCATGACACCATTGCCGGAGTAGGCGAGGCCCAGCAAGCCGGGAGGCTCCTGGGGCTGTGGGTTATCTGCGGGGTGGAGCTGAGTGCCCAGGATCATCCTAACTGCCATATC
>CATJRT010000038.1 GCA_949742895.1 uncultured Eubacteriales bacterium
GCCCGGGTAAACTGGAGCAGGGCCATGCCGATGAGCATCACGGACATGAGAATCTGCATGATGTACGTCACTACGGTCTGGAGGTAGGCCACGTCCAGCTCGCCTGTCAGCACCATGCCGCCGCCGTTGTACAGCACCAGCACCGTGGCCAGGGACACGCAGATCATCATCACCGGCTGCATCAGCACCACCCGCAGCACCGCCCGCAGGCCGGCGGCGGTGAAGCCGTCGTTGGCCTGTCTGAACTTGGTCCGCTCGTGGTCCTGCCGGACGTAGGACTTCACCACCCGCACGGCGATGAGGTTTTCCTGTACCGTCTCGTTCAGGTGGTCCAGGGCCTTCTGCATCCGCTCGAACAGGGGCATACACACCTTCATCAGCAGCCCCAGGGCCAACACCAGGATGGGCAGAATCACGCACACAATGAGGGCCAGCTTCGGGCTGATGCTCAGCGTCAGGACGACGCAGGCTCCCATCATGGTTATTCCCCGAATGAGCACCCGCAGGCACATGATGACCACGTTCTGGATGTTGGTCAGGTCGTTGGTCAGCCGGGTGATGAGGGAAGAGGAGGAAAACCGGTCGATGTCGGCAAAGGAGAAGGCGGTGATTTTCTCAAACTCCGCCTGGCGCAGATTGGCCCCCAGGCCCTGGGCCGCGTAGGCGGCGCACCGGGCGGCCAGTCCCCCCACCAGAATGGCAATGGCCGCTACCAGCACCATCAGCCCTCCCGACCGCCAGATTACCCCCATGTCGTCCCTGTAGATGCCCTGGTCAATAATCCGGGCCATAAGCAGGGGTATGATAAGCTCGCAGGCTGTCTCCGCAATCACCAGTAGCGGAGAGGCCACAGCATACGTTTCATACCCCTTGAGATAAGAAGCAAGCCGCTTCAGCATGGGTCACACATCCTTTCCTTCCATAGTGTCCTGCGGCGGTCCAGGCGGGAACGGCCCCTTTCCCTGCCGCCCGCCAATCTGATAGAGATTATCCAGCATCCGCCGGTGGAATTCCATCACCTGCTCCCGCTCCCCGTCCGTAAAGCCGCGGAACATATAATCGTCCACCGTCTGAAAGGCCCGCGCACCCTCCGCCAGCACGTCCCGCCCCTTTTGGGTAATGGAGATGCGGTTGCGGCGGCTGTCACGCTCATCGGTGCGCCGGACGGCGTAGCCCGCCCGCTCCAGGCACTTCAGGGACACGGCGATGGTGGCCGGGGCGCAGTGCAGGCGGCCGGCCAGTTCCTTCTGCGTGGGGGCCTGGTCCGGGTCGTCCGGGTACTGGGACAGCTCCATTAGCAGCCGGGGCGACCCCACGTCGGCCATCCCCCGGGCCGCCAGCGCCGCCGCGCAGGCATTGTGGTGGGCGCGAAGCATCTGGTGAAACAGAAGCCCCGGGTAACGCTCCATTTCGTTCGCCTCCTAATCGTTCGCATACGAATCATTTGCGTGCTATTTATTTTACACACTTGCCCCAAAAAGTCAATGGGCATTCTGTGAATAAAATGTAAAGGAAGGACTGATTAAATCAGTGCTTCCTGAACTGCGTTGCGAAAATTTCTCCGAAAAACTTAGAACGAACGTTTGACATATCGAACGCAATCTGATATAATACCTGTGACGCAGATAAAAGCATTTGACATCATGCGCTCAGATAAATTATGGAACCGTCCGCCAGACGAATCTTGGAAGGAGCTTGCGCCATGGGAACCCTTACCCCAAAGCAGCAGCAGATCTATGATTACATCCTGGCTTTCGCCGCCGACCACGGCTATCCCCCCTCTGTGCGGGAGATTGCTGAAGCGGTAAAGCTGAAATCCCCCTCCACCGTCCACTTCCACCTGAAGGGCCTGCGGGAGGCGGGGCTCATCACCCAGGCCGAGGGCAAGACCCGGGCCATCACCATCACCGACCCGTCCCACGGCCGGAAGGACCAGGTGCCGCTGGTGGGCTATGTGGCCGCCGGCGCTCCCATCCTGGCCCAGGAGAACATCGAAGAATACCTCACCTTTGA
>CATJRT010000039.1 GCA_949742895.1 uncultured Eubacteriales bacterium
ACTGGTTGGTTGTGGGGGCGGAATAGTGCATCACCGCCTGACGGCTGGTGCTGCCGGTGTCAAAATTGATGACATAGTTTCCGTCCTCGATGCCGCCGGTGGCCAGGGTGGTAGTGCTGCTGCTGTCGGTCCCGGAGGCCGTATAGAGCTGAATTTTGGTGGTATTGCCTGCGGTGCCGCTAACATCCCAGTAGCGGGAAGAGCTAGTGCCGCCAGTGAACGCCAGATACTTCACCGTTTTGCCGTCCTCAACGGCCTGCTCCGGGGTGTAATCGTCGAACTCGGGCTCCACGACCTTCGCCGTCTCCCACCAGATGTAATAGGAGCCTTCATCCTCAGCGGAAGTGACGCCAAACTTCGCGCCGGTCTCTTTGAAGCTAAACTGGGGTCTGCTCTTATAGGTAATCGCTTCCTGAGTCAAATACAAGCTGCCATTAGAAATGGTATATGTCCCATCCTCTTGCTGAATAAAGGTGAACAGATGGGCATCGCCACAGCCCAGAGCAGTTCCGGCCTCTGTTGAACCGCACTGATTGGTTCGGTTCGTACTGTCATCTGTAGAGAGGTGCATATTGCACCAGCGACCACCAAAATCACAGCGGATGGAATACCGACCGTTAGTTGCAACAGATGTAGCCGGTGCTACCACAGAAGTCCCACTAACTTCGGCGCTGGAGTCGCTCAGCGTGAAAAGCTTTACTGTCGTTTTCCCGGTGCTACTGGTCCAGCCTCCGCCACCGCTGTCTGTACCCGTCAGGTAATGCACGTCGGTGGTCTTGTCTGCAATAGCCTCTTCCAAGGTGCGGCCGCCCTCCTCCGCCGCAAAGACCGTAAAGGGCAGGCAACTCAGCGCCATCACCATAGACAGGAGGAGCGCCAACCATCTGGTACTTCGTTTTTTCATTGCATTCATCCTTTCTTTTATTTTTTAATGCCTGTGCGGTTCAGTTCTTTCCCTCTGTCCTCATCCCTTCTGCCTTCCATCATCCGCCGGACCTGAGGCGTTCAAGGGAAGCCCCGCTTCAAGGAAACGGCATGGTCCAGAACCCGAACCCTTCCACTCACATTGTAACGCATTTGCTCTGTAATTGCACCCCCGCATTTTGTATGATTTTTCCGTCCCTTTTTTGGCTATTATGCACAAATCTATCCGCAGTAATTTTCATTTTTTGACAAAAACTATGCCGAAAAAGCCCCGTGTGCCAAGGGTTACACCACACAGAGACACAAAGTGAACCGAGGGGGAGCAAGCCGGTACGGGGCAAAAAGCAACAGAGACAAAAGGACAACCGTCCTTTTGTCTCTGTTGCTTTTTTGTCTCA
>CATJRT010000040.1 GCA_949742895.1 uncultured Eubacteriales bacterium
AAATACGACGGCCTGTTTTGTTGTGCCCATTTTCGTGGGGTTATTTTTTTGAGATTTTTCTCCTTTTAGGTCTTGACAACTCTTGGCAGGTTTTGCAGGACTCCAAATGGTTCAAAATCAGCCCCAATAGCTCCGCCTTTCCTGTACCCTTTTCTGCGGAAAACGGGATGACTGCCACCAAATCTGACAGCGCAAGTGTATCACGGACTCGCCGCAAATTGCCGTCAATTTCGCTCTTTTTCAGCTTATCCAGCTTGTTTGCCACCACGATAAAAGGCTTAGCTGAGCTTAGCAAAACCTCCGCCATGGTGCAGTCATCTACCGTAGGTTTATGACGGGCATCTACAATTAACACGCCCAAGGCCATCCGCTCTGTGTCAGCAAACCAGGCTTCAATGAGCCTACCCCAACGGTCCCGCTCCTGCTTGGATACCTTAGCATATCCGTAGCCCGGCAAATCCACCAAATATAGCTTTTTATCAATCAAAAAGTAGTTAATATGAGTTGTTTTCCCCGGCGCAGATCCAACTCGAGCGAAGTTTTTCCGGTTGAGCATCCGATTGATCACCGATGATTTGCCCACATTAGACCGTCCAGCAAACACCACCTGGGGCCTCCCATCCCGGGGAAAATCAACAGGTTTGGCTGCGGAGCGGGTGAATTCTGCCATATTCCAATTCACTGTCATGGCAGACCCTCACTGACGCAGGGTGACGGTGCTGCCTGTCACCCGCAAGCTTTCTGGTACAGACAGTAGGTCACTGCCTTCTTCAACAGCAGTCCACTCAGCCAAGGCACGGGCCAGCACTTCGTCCACCTTTTTTACTGGAACAAAGGTCAGGGCGGATCGCACTTCCTGGTCGATATCCACCAAATCCTTCTCATTGTCTGCCGGGATGATGACTGTGGTGATGCCACCGCGCAATGCGGCCATCGTTTTTTCACGCAGTCCGCCGATAGCCAATACTCTGCCCCGAAGGGTCACTTCCCCAGTCATGGCAATGTCCCTGCGGACAGGGATTCCGGTCAAGGCAGATACCATGGCTGTGGTAATGGCAATACCTGCCGAAGGTCCATCCTTTGGCACCGCCCCCTCAGGAAAATGGACGTGAGTATCCTTTTTGCTGTAAAAGTCAGGTTCAAGCCCCAGCGGCACGGCACGGCTCCGGATATAGGACAGAGCCGCACAAGCAGATTCCTTCATCACATCTCCCAGGTTTCCAGTAAGAGTCACCTTTCCGGTACCTGGCGCCACATTGACCTCTACCTCTAAAATCTCGCCGCCCACAGAGGTCCAGGCCAAACCATTGACCACACCCACCAGCGGCTCCTTTGAACGATCTTCATCATGGTAGCGGCGAGGACCAAGGAACGCTATCAAATCTCTATCTGTAATACTTATTTGCTTTACATTATCTTTCACGATTTTGGAAGCAGTTTTCCGGCACAGCGCAGCCAGCTTCCGCTCCAACTGACGCACACCAGACTCCCTAGTGTATCCTGCAATAAGGTTGTTCAGTGCCGCATCGTTAATTTTGAGCTGGGCACGTGTCAGACCATGGCGCTTCAATTCCCTGGGCAATAAATGCCGTTTGGCAATCTGCACCTTCTCCTTGTCTGTGTAGCTGGACAGCTCAATGACCTCCATACGGTCCAGAAGCGGACGTGGAATCGTGTCGGCGGTGTTGGCGGTGGTAATAAACATCACATTGGACAAATCAAAGGGCAGCTCCAAATAGTGGTCCCGAAAGGTGCTGTTCTGCTCACTGTCCAGTACCTCCAACAAAGCTGCCGCAGGGTCTCCCCTGTGGTCGCTGCCCACCTTGTCAATCTCGTCCAGCAACAATACCGGATTGGCACTTCCCGCTTGCTGGATACCAGCAATAATGCGTCCAGGCATTGCGCCCACATAAGTCTTTCGATGCCCCCGGATATCTGCCTCGTCCCGGATGCCTCCCAAAGAAATCCGGGCAAGTTTCCGGTTCATAGCTCGGGCCACGCTCATGGCAATGGAGGTTTTACCCACGCCGGGAGGACCTACCAAACAGATGATCTGTCCTTTCAAATCGGGGGCAAGCTGCTTTACTGCCACAAATTCCAGAATACGTTCTTTTACCTTTTGCATTCCGTAGTGGTCCGCATCCAGCACCTTAGATACTGCTGAAACGCTCACTCGTTCCCGTGTTTTGACCTTCCACGGAAGCTCCAGACAAATGTCCAGGTAACCTCGAAGCATTGCTGCCTCCGACGAGCCAAAGGGTTGCTTTTCCAGATGCCCGATTTCCTTGAGCAGCTTTGCCCGAACCCCAACGGGCAGTTTTGCCTCCGCCACCCGCTGACGGTACTCTATGATTTCATCATTCTCATCTACATCTCCCAGCTCCTGTTGGATGACACGAAGCTGTTCCCGGAGAAAATAATCCCGCTGGCTAAGCGCTACCTGTTCGTGGAGCTTGGTCGCCAGCTCACTCTCTACCTCTAATATCTCCACCTCGCGGCTTAAAATACGGCACAGACGGTCTAACCGGCGCAAAGGACGAAGCTCTTCCAAAACTGTCTGCTTGTCCTCAAACCGCAGGGGCAGATTCTGCGCCGCATAGTCGGCAATATAACCGGGATCGTCGCTTGCCAGCAGTTTGAGGTAGACCTCCGGCGCAACCCGATCCGACAGCTCGGTATACCGTTCCAGATGTGAGTACACTTGTCGGATGGCCGCCTCCGTCCGTGGAGAAATGCCCCGAACCTCCTGTTCAGATATCAGCTCAATTTCTGCCATCAAATACGGCTCCTCGGCTGTTAATTGAATCAGCCTGCCCCGACAACGCCCTTCCACCATCACCCGGACATTATTTTCCGGCAGCCGCAGGATTTGTCTGACCTCTGCCACCGTTCCAATGGCGTAAAGATTTTCCTCTTTTGGGTTCTCCGCTGTCAGTTCCCGTTGGGTCACCAAAAAAATATCCCGATTTTCTTCCATGGCCGTTTCCAGTGCCTGAATGGAAAAGCTTCTCCCCACATCGAAATGGAGCAGAAGCTGAGGAAAAATTGTTAGCCCCCTCAAAGCCAGCACTGGCATTGTCAACCGCTGCTGTTCTGCTTTAACTGTTCCCTTCATCAGATCACTCCTTGCAAAAGGGGCAGGCTGATTCGCCCGCCCCCTCAATCAACTCTTTTAATATCATCAAGAGGCATTTCCACGGGGGGATGCCTGCCCACCCAACTGCGACCGCAGAGCCGCGCCGCCCAGACGTGGACGGGCCGGACGACCCTCCACCCGCACAATGTCCGGTTTATTTTTGCCTTCAATGGATTCAGCCGTAATAGTCACCTTAGTAATGCTCTGATCGGTGGGAGTGTCGTACATGATTGGAGTCATGACCTCCTCCAGCACTGCCCGCAGTCCGCGTGCTCCAATTTTTCTCTCAAGCGCCTTACCTGCGGCAGCATCCAGCGCCTCTGGCGTAAATTCCAGCTCCACATTATCGTAATCCATCAGCTTTTTGTACTGCTTCACCAGTGCGTTTTTCGGCCCGGTGAGGATACGGACAAGCTGCTCACGGTCCAATTCCTTCAGTGCGGTGATAACGGGCAAACGGCCCACCAGCTCAGGAATGATGCCGAATTTCAACAGATCATGGGGTTGGACAGATTTGAACACATCCTCTGTCTCCCGCTCTGCCGCTGTTTTGACTTCAGCTCCAAAGCCGATGGTTTTTTGATCCAGCCGCCGCTCGATAATTTTTTCCAACCCGTCGAATGCGCCGCCGCAGATAAACAGGATATTTTTGGTGTCGATCTGCAAGAAGTCCTGATGAGGATGCTTGCGCCCTCCCTGAGGCGGCACGTTGGCTACTGTTCCCTCCAGAATTTTCAGCAACGCCTGCTGAACACCCTCACCGGATACATCACGGGTAATAGAGGTATTTTCGCTCTTACGGGCAATTTTGTCAATTTCATCTACATATATGATGCCCCGCTCCGCCAGCTCGATGTCATAATCGGCAGCCTGTACCAATCGAAGAAGAATATTCTCAACGTCGTCGCCCACGTAGCCCGCCTCCGTGAGGGTGGTGGCGTCGGCGATAGCAAAGGGGACCTTCAAAATGCGGGCCAGCGTCTGGGCAAACAGGGTCTTCCCGCAGCCGGTGGGACCTATCATCAGGATATTGCTTTTTTGAAGTTCCACATCGTCTCCGCCACCAAAATAAATTCGTTTATAATGGTTATATACCGCCACAGATAGCGCGACTTTGGCGGTGTCCTGACCAATGATATACTCATCCAACACCGCACACATCTCTTTGGGGGTAGGGATTACGTCCGGTACTTCCAACGGGTCAGACTGCCCTAAGTCATGGTCCTCACCTAAGATGTTCAGACAGAGCTGCACACACTCATTGCAGATATAGGCTCCGGGCCCAGCAATAATCCGCTCCACCTGCTCCTGATGCTTGCCGCAAAATGAGCAGTGAACTGATTTATAGTCGTCTCTTGCCATATCTCGATTCTTCCTTTCGGGAATGCGCCAAAGAGCGGAGACAAGCGCCTCCGCTCTTTCGCAAATGTCAGCGATTGTAAATGATCTTGTCGATCAGTCCATATTCCTTGGCTTCCTCAGCGGTCATAAAATTGTCGCGCTCACAGTCAGCAGTTACCTGTTCCACATTCTTGCCGC
>CATJRT010000041.1 GCA_949742895.1 uncultured Eubacteriales bacterium
CGATGGCAGGGGCGCGGACGGTGAGGATGGGCTCCCGGGGGAAGATGGGGGTGCCCTCGGGCACGGCCCAGATGTCGCCGGTGAACCGGAATCCCTTCAGGTAGTCCAGGAATTCTGGAGCGAAGCAGCCCTTGCCCCGCAGGTATTCGATATCCTCCTCGTCGAAATGGAGGTCCTGGATGTAGTGGATCACCTGCTCCAGTCCGGCGGCGATAGCGAAGCCGCCCCCGTCGGGGACGCTGCGGAAGAACACGTCGAAATAGCAGATGTGGTCCTTCATGCCGGTCTGGAAATAGCCGTTGCCCATGGTCAGCTCGTAGAAGTCGGTGAGCATAGTATAGTTTACGTCGTGCTTCATTGGAGAGTTCCCTCCTCATTCTGGTTATTGATATTATAAGCTGTCTTGACAGCAAATGCAAGAGAAAGAAGCGCGAAGCCGTCATGAGCAGTGCAGATGGAGTGTAGCTCAAGCAAACCCCCAGGTCCACAAGGTGGGCCTGGGGGTTTGCTTGAGCCGGAGCGAAGCCGCGCGTTGCGAGCAGGCGGAGTGTGACAAAGCGTGGTGCAGTTATTTCCCACAGGTATAGGGTGCCAGGTCCAGCCGCACGTAATAGCCTTGGTCGTGGCGGCAGACGGGGCATACCTGGGGAGCAATGGTGGAATGGATGATCTCACCGCAGTTCAGGCAGATCCAGGCGGTCTCCTTCTCTGAGGAGAACAGCTTGCCCTGCTCCAGCAGGTCGGCGAACCGGCCGAAGCGGTCGCCATGGGTCTTTTCAATCTCAGCGATCAGCTCGAACTGCCCACCGATCAGGTCGAAGCCCTCCCGGTGGGCGATCTCGGCGAAGGCGGCGTAGTCGTGCTTGTGTTCCTCATACTCGTTGTGCTGGGCGGCTCGGAGCAGGTCCAGGGTCTTGTCTGAGATATCTACGGGGTAATTGCCGTCGATGGCGATGTTTTTCCCAGCGCCGGGGCTGAGTAGGTCGTAGAACACCTTGGCGTGGGCCTGCTCCTGGCTGGCGGTGAACTCGAACACCCGAGCTACTACCTCCAGCTTCTCCTGCCGGGCGGCGGAGGCGGCAAAGGTGTAGCGGTTGCGGGCCTGGCTCTCTCCGGCAAAGGCGCGCATCAGGTTTTCCCTGGTTTTGCTCTCCATGAAATCCACGTTGCCCTGGTGATAGTTCTGGTAGACGTTTGCCATTTTGAATCCCTCCAAATGTATTGGTAGGGACAGTATGCCCGGTTTTCCACGTTTTATGAATGGTATACGGTCATCTGTACAATTCTGCCCTCAGCTTCCCGCACAGTGCCGCCATTTCCAGTATTTCCTCCTCTGGGCACATCTCGCTCAGGTCATAAGTCAGGGGGTTGGCGGCAAAATCGGCGAGGGCCCTGTCGATGAGGGCGTGCTCCACCGGCGCGGCAGTGAGGCGTATGCTGGGGACGGAGGCTTGCGCACTACCGGACAGCTCCCGCAGATCGACGCTTTCGCTCACTTTGCACTCCAGCAGGATGGTGGCCAGGCCGGCGATCAGGTCGGCGATCAGGTCGATGGTAAATTGAATCGCCGTCTCCCATCTCTCCGCATCCTCAAACACCAGCGGAGCGTCGGGGGAGCGGAAATGGCCGTTCAGCTTGTCCAAACCGAAGTCGGCGAACAGCTTCCCCACGGAGATTTCCCCGGTCCGCTTTCCGGCCAGATGCTCCACAAGGGTCAGGCTGTCGTCTGTGTCCCCGATGTAGTTGTTTCAATATTTGTTTTCAATGTACATCCCAGTTTCCTCCAATCAATTACAAACTGCGGCAGGACAAGCATACCACGCGGTGGCGGGCGCTGCAATCCCTTAGGGCGAAAATCCCGACCCTGTCACCCCCGGCGAAATATGGAATACACTGGATTGATGAGCTTTGGGAGGCACGGCCCCCGCGCCCGGAAGGGGAGGGCCGGCCGTTTGAGGAGGTCTGTTTGATGCTGCGTGCAAAAAATATCTGGGTGGCGGGGGGCGACCCACGCCAGGCTGCGCTGGCCGGACTGCTGGCCGACGACGGCCACAGCGTACATACCTACGCCCTGGAACAGGGCGAGGGGATGCGGTGCGAACCGTCCCTCGCCGGTGCGGACCGGGCGGACTGCATAGTGCTGCCCCTGCCGGCGGCGGGGCCGGACGGAATGCTGAACGCGCCTTTATGCGAAACGCGCCATAGTTTGGAGGCGGTTCTGGAGGCCCTGCGGCCGGGGCAGCTTGTCTGCGCCGGGATGGCGGGAGCCGGTCTGGAACGGATGGCGGAGGAGCGGGGGCTTGTCCTTCGGGATTACTTTGCCCGGGAGGAGCTGGAGTGGCTCAATGCTATCCCCACCGCTGAGGGGGCTATCCAAATTGCCATGGAGGAGCTGCCCATCACCCTTCACGGCTCCAGGGTACTGGTGGTGGGCTTCGGGCGGCTTGGCAAGGCCCTGGCTCCCCGGCTTCGGGCGCTGGGGGCGAAGGTTTGGGTGTCTGCCCGGCGGTACGAGCAGCAGGCCATGGCTGCGGGTATGGGGCTGGAGACCGAGGGAACGGACCGCTTAAGCGATTGGCTGTGCAGCTACGACCTGGTGGTCAACACAGTGCCCGCCCCGGTGCTGGGGGTGGAGGAGCTGGCGGCGCTGAAGGAGGGTGCGCTGGTCATCGACCTGGCCTCCCGGCCCGGCGGGGTGGACATGGACGCTGCCGCCGCGCTTGGTGTACGGGTGATTTGGGCGCTGTCCCTGCCGGGGAAGGTGGCCCCCATCACCTCGGGGCGGTACATTAAGGACACGGTTTATCATATCATGGAGGAGCTGGAACAGTGAATATGGAAGATTTGCAGGTGGGATTCGCCTTTTGTGGGTCCTTTTGCACTATGTCCAGGGCTGTGGAAACCCTGGAACAGACGGCGGCGCGGGTGGGGACGGTGTTTCCCATCGTGTCGGAGACAGTGGCGTGTACTGACACCCGGTTTGGCAAAGCCCACGACTTCATGCGAGAGATGGAGCGTATCTGTGACCGGCGGGTGATCGCCACTGTGGCGGAGGCGGAACCCATCGGACCTAAGGGGCTGCTGGACGTGCTGGTCATCTGCCCCTGTACGGGAAACACCCTGGCCAAGCTGGCCCACGGGGTGACGGACAGCTCGGTGACAATGGCGGCCAAGGCCCACCTGCGCAACGGCAGGCCCCTGGTCATCGCGGTATCCACCAACGACGGCCTGACTGGCAGTGCCCCCAATTTAGGCGCACTGCTGGGGCGCAAGAACGTGTATTTGGTCCCCTTCGGCCAGGACGACTGCCGGAGCAAGCCCGCCTCTCTGGTAGCAGACTTCGCGCTGGTGCCCGACACCATCGAAGCGGCCTGCCGTGGGGAGCAGATGCAGCCGTTGCTGTTGGGAAGCCGCGTACCGCGAACGGGTGAAGCGTGACAATGTTGCTGGGTGGAAATCTTGGGGGTTGAAAACCGGGCGGCTGAGACATATAATAAAACAGTAAGATTCCGCTGAAATCCATTGTAAAGGAAGTGACGTGCGTCGTGTCAGGCGATCCTTTCAGTCGAAGTCGAACAATGTCAACACGGCGCACTGGCTGAGACGGTTTTGACGCCCGCCTCTCCGTGCGCCCTGCCGCCCTGCGGGCATCTGACCTGCCGGGTGAGCTTGTGCACGGACCGGCGGGATTTTTTGCCCCTTTGCCGGTTCGGGAAAGGTGTGAAAAGCTATGCTGACCATTTACAAGACAGTGGACGGCAAAATGACCCGGTTGGACTCTATGGAGAACAACTGCTGGGTCAACCTGGTCCAGCCCAGTGAGGAAGAGCTGAAAACGGTGTCCGGGCAGCTTTCCGTCGAGCCGTCCCTACTGCGGGCGGCGCTGGACGAGGAGGAGACCTCCCGCATTGACAGCGAGGACGGCGCCACTCTCATCATCGTGGATACCCCATACATGGAGACGGACGAGACAGGGGTCGTCTATTCCACCCTGCCTATGGGCATCATCGTGGGCGAGGGGTACATTGTCACAGTTTGTCTCAAGGAGACCTCGGTGGTGCGCGACCTGTGCAGCGGCGCGGTGAAGGATGTGAACACTGGGCAGCGTACCCGATTTATCCTGAACATACTCCTGATGGTGGCCAAGCGTTACCTGAGCTACCTCAAGCAGATCGACAAGACCTATAGCCACATGGAGCGGCAGCTCTACAAGTCCCAGCGGAACAAGGAACTGATTCAGCTTTTGGACCTGGAGAAGTCCCTGGTCTACTTCAACACCTCCCTGAAGGCCAACGAGGTCACGCTGGAGAAGATTCTTCGTGGGCGCATCGTCACCCTTTATGAGGAGGACCACGACCTGTTGGAGGACGTGCTTATCGAGGTGCGTCAGGCCATCGAGATGGCTCAGATTTACTCCTCCATCATCTCAGGCATGATGGACGCCTTCGCTTCAGTGATCTCCAATAATCTGAATGTTATCATGAAGGTGCTCACCTCTATTACCATTCTCATGACGGTACCAAACATTGTGTTTGGCTTCTACGGGATGAACGTGGGAGTTCTGCCCTTTGCCGGGAGCTTCTGGCCGCCGCTGGCCATCTCCGCTGTCATCATCGCGGCGGCGGGCTTTGTCCTGAAGAAAAAGGATTTGTTTTAAGGTAAGGGCCGCTGTGCTATGCACAGCGGC
>CATJRT010000042.1 GCA_949742895.1 uncultured Eubacteriales bacterium
ACTTGGCGCTCCCCTTGCTGTCCTTGCCGAACAGGAGCCAGGTAAAGGCGTCGTAGACGCTGGACTTGCCAGTGCCGTTCGCGCCGTAGATGCTGGCGTTCCTGCCGCCAAAGCGGAACGCCATGTGCTCGTAACACTTGAAATTTTCAAGCGTCAGGGAAATGAGCTGCATTTTCATGTTGACATTTTCCTTTCTGACCTGCTATACTGCAGGTGTACTGAATTGTTTTTTTTGCCCCTTGGCCCGTCGGGTGTTGCTACCACCCGGCGGGCCTTTGCGCATCACATTAATCACTCTGTTCCACAGAAATAGCAAGTTAATTGGGGGCATAAACTACACAAACAATTGCGTCTGATGTTGGGCAGTATGGTTGCTGCCAGCACCGTCCTTACAGGGCGATGAACACAGCCCCGGAGGTGACCAGGTCGGCCAGGTTCGTCTCCAGGAAAGCCTTGACGGTCTGCCGGGCGGTCAGCTTCCACATCCCGCCGTCGGCCTCGAACAACCCGATATTGCCCTCATCATCCATTCGAAGCAGGAACTCGCTTTCCGGCTGCTCCACCTCCTGGAAGGTACGGAAGGGGCGGAGGGGGACACGGGGTCTCAGCTGAACCGTAGCCTTGAGCGCGATGCCCTGGCGGGCCTCCACAGTCTGGGAAACGCCGTTGTCAGTGGTAGCCACGCCGCTGTCCTTACTGATGCGGGAGAGCAGATCCAGCAGGTAGTCCACACCCTCGCCGGGAGCGAACCGGCTCCGCAGCTCAATGATGGCTTTCTCCTGCTCCCGGAGGCCATCCCGGAAACCAGGTACATCGGTGGCCTTGGCCTCATAGTAAACCTGCCGGAAAAAGCGGGCATCAGGCCGGGGCTGGCCAAAGCAGCGGACAGTCAGATGATCAGGGATGGTGATGTAGAGCGGCGTGGACATATTTACCGCTTCGGTCTGCACCAGCTTCACCAGGGCCTCCAGGCTGTGGAGTGCCAGGGTGTCCGGGTGATCGATAGCGGCCCGGAGTTCTACCGCTCTCCCATCACTGGTGACGGCAAAGGTGCTGCCGCTGTCGATTTCCGGGTCGATTGTCTGGATCAGCGGCTGGGTGGTCTTCTGGATGTGCGCGATGAATTCTTTCAGCATGACTTGTGTTCCTCCTATGCAGGTCTGATAATTTTCAACTGGGGCGGGAACTCCTGCTCGGTTCCGTTCAGCCCCAACTGTCCTGGGATTTGGGGGATATTTTCTACTACCTGGATTTCGCCGGTATCGTTTTCCACAAAAATATGCATGCTTGTGGTCAGCGCATTTACCGGCACAAGGGCAAGCTTGGTCGAAAATCTGACGGAAAAATTCATCCTGGAATCATCCGGAGTAATCTCCATAGTGATCATTATCTTCCGTTTGCCGGTGGCTTTGGTGTTGGGGTCCAGGATGTTGTCGATCACATCTGCCACCTTGTAGTTGACTTGCTCCAGGAACCCGCCGTTGGCCATCTCTAAAATGGACTTTTTCATGATTTCATTCATATGTCAGCCTCGCTTTCTTGTTGGTGAGTTCTGTTCGGAACCAGCCTTGCGTAGGCTTTGCAGCCGCCTCCACAGGTTTTGTTAAACCGTCCGATCTCTTCCTTGAGCTGCCGGAGGGTCCAGCCCTTGGCGGGGTACGTATAGCCGCAGGGCTCGCCGGCGGCATTTTTGTAGTAAATCAAAATCATGGCCCACTCTCCGCCGGGACCAGGGGCCAGCGGGTGGGCGTCGTTTCCCGCAGCACCGCATTCTCCGCCGCCAGCTGCCCGATCCGTCCCGCTGCTTCCCGGCAGATGGCACAGCCATGCAGGGAGCAGTTGTGCTCATATCCACAGCCCAGGCAGTGGAGCGATCCCGTCTCCGGAGCCATGCTGCCCAAGACCTCTATCAGTTCCTTGTCTGTCATCCTGCCGCCATTTCCTCCACAGTGGAACGGATCGCATCCTGGAATCTCCCGGCCTTATCGCTGTCCACAGGCTTGATCCGCTCTATGATCTCCTGCATCTTCCAATAGGTCTCCTGCCAGCTGGCGAACAAAATATTGAGTGTAGCCGTGTCGGGATCTGTTTGGGCCAGCTGTTTTTCCAGTGCCCGAATCCGCTCAGCCCCCTCGGCCTTGGCCCGCTCCACCGCCTCGGCGGTCAGCGCGTCCTTTTCCTCCTGGGTGAGCTCCCGCGCCTCCGGCCCCTTAGCTTTCCACTCATCCAGTTCCTTCTGCGCGGCGTCAAGGGCAACCTCAGCGGCCTTGCGCTTTTCCTCGGCCTTGTCCGCCTCATCCTTGGCCTTGTTCACCTTGCCCGCCATTTCCTCAATGGCGGCCTTCCGGGCGGCCTCCACCGCCGCCGTGTCCGCCTCAGCGGGCCGGTTGCGAAGCTCATCCAATTCCTGCACCAGGCGGGCGTGCTCCCCCTCGGCGGCCTGGGCAGAGGTGTTAGCCTCGCTCAGAGCGTCCTGGAGTCGCTGGGTTTTGTCCCTTTGTTTATCAAGGGCCTCCTGTGCTTCTCGTGCTTTCCTGTTGGCCTCGGTCGTTTCCACGTCGGCAGCGGTCAGCTTGGCCTTATAGACCTGGGCCTGATCGGCGAGTTCTTCCCGAAGCCGCTTGGTCTCCTGCCGGAGCCCGCGGGCCTCATTCTCGGCAGCGGCGGCCTTTGCCTGGGCCTCATCCCGCGCTTTAAGGGCCTCGTTCAACTCCCGGATGCTCATGTGCTCTACATCGTTCTCCACCGCAAATTTCTCCCGCTCATCCTCATCCGGGATGGCCAGGAGGCGCAGCGCCTTAGAGTAGGTCAAATTCCCAAACGTCTGGGATTTCGGGGTTCCGCCGAACAAGCTCTGTTGGCTGTCCCCGTACTCACGGAAAACTCGCATGAAGTTTTGTGCGGTGGATTGGGAGTAGTCCAGCTCCCTCTTCAGCCAAGCCCCCCACTCGCCGTGCGGGAGCATGGACTTGGCCTCATCCAGCCGCCGGCCGATCTCGATGGCGTAGTTGAGGATGATGCCGTTAGCCTGGTGCTGGAGGGTGCGGATCTCCAGCGTCACCGTTTCCATGGTGCGGGGCGGAGGCGGAACCTCCACGGCAGCGGGAGGGCCGCCCACCCCAAAGTCCTGACTGAGAAGCTGGCCCTCAGTTACTTCCATTTCGCTCATGCTGCCGCTCCTTTCTTCCTGTTCGTTTTCTGTTTCCGGGCAAATTTCAGCCACGCCTCTTCAAACGCCGCCACCTCCGGCGTCCGGTCGCAGTTGCGCAGGCCCCGGTTCTGCCGGACCTCCAGGCGCTTTTCGTCAAACTCCAGCGTATAAAAGGGCTTGTCCGGCTCTGCCAACTGGCGGATGAACAGGATCGCGGTGGCCCCGCTGGCATGGCTCGCGGCGTAGGAGCCCACGCAGTGGTGGAGGCTCCTGCCCTCATTTATCAGCTCATCCTCGCTGGCACAGGGCCGGATCAGCAGGCCATCCAGCCTGTAGGACAGGCGCTCCAGCGCCGCAGCCCTCTCCCGGAACTTCTCCACCCGCCCAGCCCGCTCCTTCGCACGTTCTTCCGCCTGCTGCCTTTCGCGGGTAATCCGCCGTTCCTCAATCTGCCGGTTGTGGGCGGCGGTGAGATCCCGGGGCCAGAGGACCAGGCTGTCGGTCAGGTCCCTGTCGTCCTCCGCCGCCATACGCCGGTAGTCCCGCAGGGTGTGCCAATGCTCCTTTTGCTTGGCCAGATAGCGGGCTGTACGCCAGAAATCCCCCTTCGGAGCCTCTTCCAGTATCAAATTGCAATCGTATTCCTGGAGCGTTTTCAGCAGCTCCATATCATCCGGGAGATTCACCGGGACGCCGCTGTCCCGGACCAACCTGTACTTTTTCAAGTCCTCCACGGTCCACCGGCCCCGTTTCATCTGCCGGAATTCCTCCCTGGTCAACCCAAGCATCTGGGCGGGACGTTTTTCCTTCCAGTTGACTTGTTCCAGCTTGGGGATGCCGCCGTGGTAATAGCCGCTTTCCTCTTCCTTGCGTATCCATGTCTCCAGCAGATTGCCGCAGCCCTGTACCACCAGATTCTCCACCTGCGGACGTTTCCGCCACAGGGCCAGGTAGCTTACCAGCCGCTTTCCTCCTGCCGCTATGTACAGGTCCAGCTTGCTGTTTTCCGCTGTGGTTCCCTCCAGCAGCGCGGGCTCCCAGGGGACCACAAGGCTTGCCGCGCCATACTCGTTGCGGAAACTCTTCCGCTGCCGCCACCGGCCGAACAGAGAGATTGCCCCGCCGATGTTCTTCTGATACCCCATCAGCCGCACGATCTTCCGTTCCTCTACCACCCAGGCGGAAAAAGGCCAGATTTCAAAGCGTGTTGTCCCCTGCTTGCTGACGCACCGCCGGATGCACCAATCCAGCAGCGCCAGCCGGTCCCCCTGGCCCTCCACGGAGATTCGGGCCAGCTCCGTCACCCACACGTCGTCCACCAGTTCCCCGCCATAGATACGGATATTTCCGATGTGGATCGTTTTGGCCGGTTCCCCGCAGAGGGGGCATGCGGTTTCCTGGCCGCTGATCATGGGCTCATTGAGCGCCGGATGGAACCAGCCAAAGGGCGCGGGCGTATAGGCCGGATGGCATCCGCCCGCCCTGATCTTATCCGCATAGAAGCTCTTCCCACATGCCGAACAGGTAACTGACACCGCGTCCTCCGTGCGTTCCTCC
>CATJRT010000043.1 GCA_949742895.1 uncultured Eubacteriales bacterium
ACATATCGCTGTTATTATCGGTGAGGTAGGAGAGAAAATCCTCCACGCCTACCACGGTATAGTCCTCAAAGAAGCCGGAGAAGAAGCCGTAGATATCCCGCAGGAGCCTGACGATGCCGATATAGTCATCCTGCTCCAACGGCTCGCTGGACACCAGCGGGTTGTCCGGGAGAACCGGGTTCTCACCGCTGCCGGGGCCGGAGCCGCCGCCGCCCACAGCGGAAAGGAGCTTGGCCATCCATTCATCAAAGCTGCCGGTCCAGGAGCGCCAGGACTTCTGCCACCAGTCCCAGAAACCGCTTTCCGTATAGATGTAGATATAGTCGCTGTCGGTTGCACCGCCCACTGCGTTCCACAGATCCTTGAGGGTGAACACGTCGATGGTGAAATCGTGCTCCTTGACACCGTCTTACAGCATATGATAAACTTTGACAAAAGAGGGAAATAAATTGAACAGCTACATTGAAGCTCAAATCATGATCATGATTACGTTTACCAGAAACACCGAAAAGTTCAGAAAGGAACTTGCAAAAATCAAGTAAGAGTGGCGGTTACCCGCCGCTCTTTTTTACTGGGATTTTGAAAATGCACATTCAAAAATCCAGTGTACCAGAGCGCCGATGACTGCGGCCATGGTCAAACCGACGGCCAGACCGCCAATGAACACCACACAGAACACAGTGGCGGGAGACCAGCCGAGCCGCACAAAAATATGAACCAGTTCGCTCATGGGAGCGCCTCCTTTAACCGTGAGGAGCTTGGGATTCTGGAAGCAGATGTACAGATGGGTGTGATAGGTGCCCTCGGAGCCGGTTTCATCGCACAGGCACCAATAGACCACGGAAGCAAGGTTTTCAATGGCCTCCACGATAGCATCATGGGTAAAGCCATGTTCGGCAGGGTTATTGAACGTGAGCTGCCATTTGCGGGATTGAGGCATGGGGGACACGTCCTTTCATACTTCATACAAGGCCATACAAACCGCACAAAAGCCGGAAAGCGCTGAAAACACGC
>CATJRT010000044.1 GCA_949742895.1 uncultured Eubacteriales bacterium
AAAAAATGACGGAGCGTGTTTGCGATGACAAGAATCTTGTTTGTGTGTCACGGCAATATCTGCCGCAGCCCCATGGCCGAGTTCGTGATGAAGGACCTGGTGAAAAAAGCGGGGTTAGAGAGCCAATTCCACATCGAGTCCGCCACCAGTACGGAAGAAATCGGCAACCCAGTCTACCCCCCGGCGAGACGCAAGCTATCGGAGCACGGCATCGACTGCGCAGGGAAGCGTGCGCGGCAGCTCACCAACGCCGACTACAGCCAATACGACCTGCTGATTGGGATGGATTGGGCCAACCTGCGGAATATGCACCGCATCTGCGGCGGCGACCCGGACGGCAAAATGCACCTTCTGATGAACTATACCGATCATACCGGCGATGTGGCTGATCCCTGGTACACGGACGATTTCGAGACCACCTGGCGGGATGTGCTGGCGGGCTGCCAGGGACTGCTGCGGGAGGTAGCGCCGGTATGACAGACTATCAAACGCTGAACGCCCAGCTCTCGGCGCTGATCGGCGGAGCGCCCCACAGGATCGCCAATGTGGCCAACGCCGCAGCGCTGCTCTACCACACGCTGGACAGCGTCAACTGGGCGGGGTTTTACTTCCTGGCAGGGGATACGCTGGTGCTGGGTCCCTTTCAAGGCAAGCCCGCCTGCATCGAGATCCCGGTGGGCCGGGGTGTGTGCGGCGCCGCTGTGGCGCAGGGCAGGACCCAACTGGTTCCAGATGTCCACCAGTTCCCCGGACACATCGCCTGCGACAGCGCATCCAACTCCGAGATCGTGGTGCCCATCTGTGCGGGTGGGCATATCGTAGGCGTGCTGGACATTGACAGCCCCCACATTGGACGCTTTACCTGGGAGGATCAAGAGGGGCTGGAGGCGTTTGTGGGAGTGCTGGAGACGGAATTATGGAATGAAAACAAAAGCTGATCTATACGCTGGGCGGCTTTGCCCTGGCGTGCTGCTGACTACGGCGGCATGGCTGTCCGTTGGCAGAGCCGGCCCCGCCTCGTCAGAAACACCGGCTGATGCCTGGGACAGCGCCGTCAGCTATGGGGGCCGCCGCTACCGGGCAAAATGGTGGACTCAGAGGGAGACCCCCGGTAGCAGCGACGTGTGGGAGGACCTGGGGGTGGACAACGTCCCCATCGACGCCTCCGTGCTCCAAGACACGGAACTGACCCAGGACACCTCCGACCCGGACAGGAGCCTTTTGCAGGCCATCGGCAGAGCGGCGGGAATGTCCCCCTGATATCTGCAAAAACGGCAGTGCAGGAATCTCGCCGGTTGGAAGGATACTCCATTTTACAGTATATTATATCTTGAAGAACTGACAACGCCAAATATACCGCTTCTGCTGCTATTTCCCCTCTCTTTGCTTAACGGCTTGCCTGGAAAAGTTCCAGGCAAGCCGCTTTTCAATAGGCTGGGGCTAAGGTCATTGACCTCTTCGCATTTCAGACTTCCGTTTCCATCTTCAGCGACCTGGAGTATTGTTCCAGGTCTACCACAGCATCGTTTAAGCGGGATTCCTCCGCAGCAAAGGCAATCAAATGGCTGATGTAGGAGGTCCGCACATCGGAAATGGATTTGCCGGCCTCACCCTCGCGCAGGTATTTGATTACATCGATCATAATGCCGGTGTCGCCACCGCCATGACCGTCTGTAATGGTATTTCCAGTTTCTGCAATGGGGATTCGCTTTGTTTGGCGGGTGGAGAACGAGTATACCTCGAACCAATCCCCTTTGCCCATACAAACCTCGCCCGCCGTGCCGAACACCCGGATAAACCGGCCTCCCTTATTAAAGGCATTCATGGACAGAGATGCGGTACAGCCATCCTCAAATTCTATATTGACGACTTGGTGGTCAACCACGTCATTATCGCAGTCATAAACACATATGCCGTAAGGGCCGGTCTCAAGCGCCTCCATAACGGCAGCGTCGGAAGGATTCTCGATGGTATTCGCTGCAACGCTTCGGAACCAGGCGTTATCTTTGTCCTCATAGTACAGCTTAACGGCGTTATAAAAGCAGGTATCCCCATGAGGGCAGCCGTCTGTACACCGGTGGGGCGCTCCTTCCGGCTTGTTAGCCTTGGTGAAATAGGTCAGGGAACCAAAGGACTGCACCCGCGCACATTTCTTTCCAACCAGCCATTGCAGGATGTCTGTATCATGGCAGCACTTGGCCAGGATCATAGGCGCGGATTGGCTTGTATTGTGCCAGTTTCCCCGGACAAAACTGTGAGATTGATGTACGTTCCCCACGTTTTCCATATGCACAATGGACATCACTGTACCAATTTCACCGCTGTCAATAATTTGCTTCAAGGTCGTCCAAAAGTTGGTATACCGAAGGACATGGCAGACAATCACCTGAACCCCCTTCTTTTCCGCAGCCTCTGTAATCGCTTTACATTCAGCCGGCGTTGCAGCCATGGGCTTCTCCAATAGCAGAGAGTATCCTTTTTCAATCATGGCAAGAGCAGGCGCGTAGTGTTCTCTGTCCTGCGTAGCAACAATAGCAAAATCAGCCATTTTTGGCACCCGCGCCAAGTCTTCCCAGTCAAAGAAAACCCGGTCGTCCGGCAGACAGTGCTGCTTAGCAGCATACTCGCGGCGGTTTGAGATTCGATCCGCCACAGCAACAATCTCCAGCTCCTCTGGATGCTTTACGGCATAACCGGCATAGGTGGCGCCTCTGTTTCCATATCCAATTACAATGGCAGTCAGCTTTTTCACGGAACATCCTCCATTCATTTGTTTTTTATCAGTATGGGCATATAAACGCCGCCCTGGATACTGCTGGCGATATGGCCAACATAATCTCCGGTGACTGTACCATACCAATCGCTGAACGGAACATGGGAGCCAGACGTGCGAAGAAATTTAGCCGGCTTCTTATTGTTCTTTCTTCAGTTCCATGCACCCATTATATCATATCCTTTTGCTCATGTGAACACCATCTAAACAGGCACCGGCTAAATGTTTTGGTATCCTCGCCATAGAATCCACTTCTCATTATTGGCTGGCGCTGTACACTCCATCACCTCTCAACAGCGGCTCATCCGTAGACAAATGCTTGCCTCTGTGATAAAATACCGCTCTGAGGAGGTGGCCGCTATGTACACACTGGAAGACGGTTTGATCGAATTTACAGGTTCCCTGATTTCCCACGCCGTCCTGGTGGCCTACCTGTTTGTGATCATGGACACGCGGGGATGGCGGGCGCTGAAAAGGCTGCCCGCCCTGCTGCTCTCCCCGCTGCTGGCCACCCTGCTGGCAGCGGGCCTGTACGCGCTTCTCTCCGACCACGGAGTGGCCCGCTACTATGTGTCCTCCTGTGCCATCCTGCTGATGTGTACCCTGTGGGTCCGGTGGGCATGGCGGACCGGACCCTGGCCGGCCTTTGCCATCACATGTATGGCGGGCATGTTCCAGGTGACCGCGTCCAACCTGGCCCAGCTGCTGCTCCTGAACACCGGGCTCCAGTATGCGGCGGTGATGGTCGCCTATGGGACCGTCACGCTGGCCTCCGCCGCCCTGCTGCACCGGCTCCACCTCGGACGCTGGTTCCGCCTTCTGCTGGAGGAGGGGCCCACCCAGTACCGCATGGCCCTGTTCTTCTTTGCCCTGGAAGCGGTCATGGAGGCATTCTTCATTTTACAGCTGGGGGTCCAGCCGGAGTATCTGGTCCCCTACTACCTGCTTGTCCTGGTCATGGCCGGGCTGGCGGTGGGGCTGGTCATCTATCTGGCCCAGCGGCTGGACGCCGCCCGTAAAGTGGAGGCCCAGCGGGACGTCATCGCCCAGCAGCAGCTCTACGAGCAGGACCTGGAGGCCATCCGCCGGGAGGTGCGCTCCTTCCGGCACGACTATAAAAACCTGCTGGCGGGGTTGTCGGAGCAGGCGGACGAGGGCGAGCTGGATGAGCTGCGGGCCGCCCTGGCGGAGCTGGACGCGGGCTTTGACCGGCGCATCGGAGAAAAAATACAGGCGTCCACCCAGCTGGGCAATGTGCGGGTGCCCCAGGTGCGCAGCCTGCTGCTGTCCAAGCTGGCGGCCATGGGGAAACAGGGCGTCGACTGCCGCCTGGAGGTGCTCTACCCTGTGGAGCAGGTGGGGATGGACGTGTGGGACTTTGCCCGCTGCCTGGGCATCCTGCTGGACAACGCCGCCGAGGCCGCGCTGGAGACGACCGTGCCCTGGGTAGAGGTGATCCTGCTGGCCGAGGGGAAGCAGTTATCCCTGCGGGTATCCAACCCCTACGCCGGGGCGGTTGACCCAGATAAAATCTGGACGGAGGGCTTCTCCACCAAGGGGGAGGGCCGGGGGCTGGGCCTCCCCGGCTATCAGTGGATTTTGGCGGAGCTTCCCAACACGGCCACGGCCACGAGCTGGGCTGGCGGCGTGTTCGTTCAGGAGCTGACGGTGGAGGGCAGGGCATGATTCAGCTTTACATATGCGACGACGAGGAAGCCGTTCTCCATCAGATCAAAACCGCCCTGGAGTGGAAGATCTTTGTGGAGGACTACGACATGGAGGTAGCCTGCGCCGCCTCCACGGCACAGGAGCTGTTGGACGCGGCCCGGGACCGGAGCCGGAGCGTCTACTTTCTGGACGTGGATCTGAAGGACGGAGAATGGGATGGCTTCAAGCTGGGCCGGGAGCTGCGGCGGCGGGACCCCCATGGCACCCTGGTGTACATCACCAGCTACGGCGACCTGGCCTGGAAAACCT
>CATJRT010000045.1 GCA_949742895.1 uncultured Eubacteriales bacterium
AGCTCGTAGCGCATCTCCAGGCGCAGCTTGGCGTCCAGGTTGGAAAGGGGTTCGTCCATGAACAGCACGGAGGGCTCGGGGGCCAGGGTGCGGGCGATGGCCACGCGCTGCTGCTGGCCGCCGGACAGCTCCGCCGGGTAGCGGTCCATGAACATGCCGATTTTCACAATCCGGGACACCCGGCGCACCGACAGGTCGATTTCCTCCCGGGTCAGCTTCCGGGTCTCCATCACCACCTGGCCGTTCTGGACCGCCTGGAACTCGTCGTTCAGGCCCTGGGCCTTTTTGGCGCCGTCCGCCTTGGACTGGAGGGCGGCGATTTCGCCGGAGACATCCTTGCCCTGCTCCAGGTGGTAGGCATACAGCTTTTTGGCGGTGTACAGGGAGATGGTGAAGGCGTCAATGAGCTTGATATAGGCCTTTTTCTCGTCGATTTTCCCCGTCTTGTCCCGGCAGTCCTCCAGGATCTTGACCACCTCGGCGGGGTTTTGGAGAATCTCCGCCAGGCGGGCGGCGTTTTTCGCCTCAAAGTCAGTCTTGGGCAGGGGCTCTTTGATGTTGGACAGGCCGAAGGAAATGTTTTCATAGACGGTCATGTTGGGCCACAGGGCGTAGTTCTGGAACAGGAACCCGACCTTGCGCTTGTTGGCGGGGACGTTGATGCCCAGGCTGGAGTCAAACACCACCTGGTCGCCGATGGTGATGCGGCCGCTGGTGGGGGTCTCCAGGCCGGCAATCATGCGCAGGGTGGTGGTTTTGCCGCAGCCGGAGGGGCCCAGCAGGGTGACGAAGGAGTTGTTCTCGATGACCAGGTCCAGGTCGTCCACGGCGTAGAACTTGCCCCACCGCTTGGTAACGTGCTCTAATCTGATTTCAGGCATTTTTTATCCTCCTATTCCCTTATCCAGGCTGGCGCCGGTGACCTTGTTGACCAGGGCGTTGCACACCAGAATGGTGATGATTAGAATCAGGTTGATGCCGCTGGAGAAGGCGTACAGGCCCATCTCGTCGAAGTAGTCCAGGGTGGTGGACAGGATGAAGCCCTGGACGCACAGCAGCATGAACAGGGACAGCTCGCGCAGGCAGGTCATGAAGGGCAGCAGATAGCCGCTGATGATGGACGATTTCTGGATGGGGATGATGATGCGGGTCATCCGCTTAATCCAGGGGATGTCCTGAATGATGGCGGCCTCCTCAATCTCGCCCGACAGCTGAAGCATGGAGTTCAGGGAGCTGCGGCTGGCAAAGGGGATGTATTTGATGGTGCCCACGATGATGAGCAGGGTGTAGGTGTTGAAGAGGTTCACATATTGGTTGGAGAATAGGATGAAGAAGGCCACGCCAACGGCGATGGACGGCATCAGATATGGCAGGAACGCCACGCCGTTGACATAATTGGCCCATTTACTTCGCCTGTTTTTGGATACGGCGTAGCCGATCAGGGTGCCAATGGTGCCGGCGATGAGGGCGCAGCAGACGCTGACCCAGATGGTGCCCTTAAAGGCCCGCCAGATAGTCTCGTTGTGGAGGATGCCCTTTTGGCCGTACATGCCGTTTTCCGAAACGTTCTCATCCGTGACCCACCACTTGGTGGTGAGATTATCGGTATCTCCCGTGTAGAGGAAGGAGTAGTCGCCGGGATTGGGCAGGAAGGTCTCGAAGGCAAAGGAGACGATGGGGAAGATGCTGGTGAAAAAGGTGATAATCACCAGCGCCAGGGCAATGATGTATTTTCCCGCCCTGCCCAGGTTGATTTTAGAGATCTGGCCGGACTTGCCGGTGACGGTGGTGTAGCTCTTCCGGCTGGTCAGGGAGACCTGATTTAAAAGCATGATGGCCACACCGAAGAACATCATGATAATGGCCAGGATACTGGCCTCTCCGGTGTATTTGGAGTTCAGGGAGACGTATTTGGTGGAGAGGGTGGTGAGTCCCAGGTAGTGAGGCACCGGATAGGAGCCCATAGAGCTGCCGAACACCAGCAGAATTGTGGAGAGGATAGCGGGCTTTACCATGGGCAGCGTTACCTTGCACATGATCTTCCACTTGGGGGTGTCCAGAATAGTGGCGGCCTCTTCCAGATTGGCGTCCATATTGCGGAAAATGCCGCCGATGAGGATGTAGGCAAAGGGGGCGTAGTGCAGGCCCAGCACCACCAGGCTGGGGAACAGCCCCTGGCACCACCACAGCGGCATGTTGACGCCCAGGGTGGCTGCCAGCAGCCCGTTGGAGGTGCCGGTAACGGCGTTGGAGTTAAACAGGTTCTGCCACACCACGGCCAGCGTCCACTGGGGCATGATGTAGGGAAAGATGAAAATGGAGCTGAGGTATTTTCGCCAGGCCAGGTTGGTCCTGGTGATCAGAAAAGCGAAAATACCGCCGAACAGAATGGATACCACACAGGTGCCCACCGCCAGATACACGGTGTTCAAAAGGGGTGTCCAGAGGTTGGTCTTTGCCAGGCGGCTGGTGAACAGGTCGATATAGTTCACCACTGTGTAGCCGGAGGCCTGACCGGTGAGATGGGCGTCGATGGTGCCGGGATGGATCTTGAAGGTGTCCTCCACAATGGCGACAATGGGGGCCACGGTGGTCACCGTCAACACAATGCCCATCAGCACTAAGATCACGTTGTGGGGCTTGGAAAAGAAGGTTTTTATTTTATTGAGCAGGATGGCGGACCCACTCGCCCGAAGGGGTGTTGACTGGTTCATAGCGCGCGCCTCCTAACTTTCTGCGGCAACGGGGACGCCGGCCTGGCGCAGCGCCCTGCGCAGTTGGGAGATATCGTCCCTGTACTGAAACGCCTGTATCCCGCACCAGCGGGCAGCTTCAACGTTCATACGGGAGTCGTCGATAAAAAAGCAATCGCCGGGAGCCAGGCCGAATCGGGAGAACATCCGCCGGAAGATCTCCGGGTCCGGCTTTTGCAGTTTTTCTTCAAAGGAGAGGATGGCCCCGCTCATCAGCGGCCAGGGGGCGATCCGGTCCCGGAAACGGTAAAACCGGGACGAGGTGTTGGACAGGATGTACAGCGGAAATCCCAGCCGGTGCAGCTCCGCCGCCAGGGTCTCCGTCTCCGGCTTGGGGATCAGATAGCGGTCCCAGTCCGCCAGCAGCTTTTCCGCAGCCGCCTGCAGGCGCAGGGGCAGGCGGCTGCAGATGGCGGAGAGAACCTGCTCCTCCGGCATGCCCCGGTCCATGGCTACCCAGTCCGGGGCATCAAAGAATTCCTGGTGCAGCAGCCGGGCGTCTGCATCGTTTTCGGCGAAGGCCGCCGTCAGGGCGTGGGTCTGAAAATCCATCAGCACCCCGCCAATATCAAATATCACCGCTTTGACCATAGATATCATCTCCTTGCGGCGTCCGTCAGGGAACCGCCGGTATAAGAAGAGGTCCGGGGCGCGCGTCCGCGCCCCCCGGACCCGATTGGGTTGTTTGGCAAAATGCCGGCCTGCAGTTTTGCGGAAGATCAGCCTGCGCTGTACTTGGTCAGCATCTCAATCCAGCTGCCCACAGTGAAGGAGACGGAAGCGCAGTACTCGGGATCCTCCAGCACCAGCTTGCCGTCGGTGGTCCACCAATCGTAGCCGCGGTCGTTCTTGGCCTCAAACTCCACAGTGGTGCCGTCTTCGGCCATGCCGCCCTTGGAGTGGCCATACTGGGCCTCGGTGCCCTCGGCAACGGTGGGGTTGGAGGAGTAGCCGCCCATATCCTTGCCCCAGGCGGAGAAGCCGTCTACAGTCTCGGTCATGTAGGCAATAAAGGCACAGGCGGTCCAGGGCAGGGGGCTGTTGTCGGTGACAAACAGATAGTGGCAGTAGCCATAGCCGCCGATACCGGTGTAGCCGTCGTCATAGGCGGCCACGTTGATGTTGTTGACGGACACGGAGCTGGACTCCTCCACAGAGCGCAGCTTGGAGTACACCAGAAGACCGAACTGGTCGGTGGCGGACTTGTCGACCAGGGTGTTGCAGATGGGGCCGTCGTCGGTCTGGGCGTTGTAGCTCTCCACCCACAGCTTGATCCAGGCCAGGGCATACGCGCC
>CATJRT010000046.1 GCA_949742895.1 uncultured Eubacteriales bacterium
AGTACAAGAGGGCGGCAACCGAAGGTATATCGGTTGCCGCCCTCTTGCATTGCTCTGAACGGTATTTTGTTGTTGTCCTTGTGCGGGGGGACCCTTGTGCGGAGGGGGTTTTTGATCAGTTTGCGGCGGCAAAGGCTTCAATTCCCAGATTGACCAGCCCGGCTTAATCAACATTTGCATTGTGGGTAGCGCCGGGGATCACGAACAAAGGATATCCGGTGTTTTATAGCTTGAAATACTTTTGCAGCTCCTTGTACCGCCCCAGCACCAGCATGGTCTTGTCCTGGGACAGCATGGTGTCCGGCGTCACCAGCAGCTTCAGCGCACCGCCCTCCTTCAAGCCCAGGATGTTGAAGCCGTACTTTTTGCGGATGTCCAGCTGGCCCACGGTCTTGCCCTGCCAGCTCTCGGGGATGGTCACCTCGAAGATGGCGTGATCACTGTCCAGCTCGATGTAGTCCAAGATGTGGTCGGAGCTGTACCGGATGGCGACCCACTTGGCAAGCTGCTTTTCCGGGTAGACCACCTCGTCCGCACCGTTGCGCAGCAGGAACTTGGCCTGTACATCTCGGTCCGCTCGAGACACCACCTGCTTGGCCCCCAGCTCCTTCAGCAGGGAGGTGGTCTCCAGGGAGCTTTGGAAGTCGCTGGCGATGGTGACGATGCACACGTCGTAGTTGTCTACGCCCAGGGACTCCAGGAAGTCCGGGTTGGTGCTATCTCCGATCTGTGCACTGGTGACGAAGGGGAGAACCGCGTCCACGCGGTCCTCTGTCCGGTCGACGGCCATCACCTCGTGGCCGAGTTGGTTGAGCTGGGCGGCGATGTGACGGCCGAACCGTCCCAGCCCGATGAGGAGGATAGATTTCATAAGGAAGCTCCTTTCAGCTGACGGTTATTTTTTCCAGGGGCAGGGTGGAGGCGGTGCGCCGTTTGCCGGACAGGGCGGCGTAGATCAGCGTCAGTCCTCCCACCCGGCCGAAGAACATCAGGACGATCAGGATGAGACGGGAGACAGTCCCCAGCCCCGGTGTGACTCCAAGGGTCAGGCCCACGGTGCCCACGGCGGAGGCGGCTTCAAACAGGCAGACCGACATGGGCAGGCCCTCCAGCGCACTGATGGCCATCCCGCCGCCCCAGAACAGGACGACGTACATCAGGAAGATGGTGGCGGCCTGCTTGACGGTATCGTCCCCGATCCGCCGCCCGAAGAACTGGGCGTGCTCCCGGCGGGAGAAAGTGGCTGCGGCGGTGGCAAACAGTACCGCGATGGTGGTAACCTTCATGCCGCCGGCGGTGGAGCCGGGGGAGCCGCCGATGAGCATCAGGCCGGTCATGAGGAACTGTCCCGGCTCGCTCATCTGGGCCAGGTCCACGGTGTTGAACCCTGCCGTCCGGGGGGTGACCGCCTGGAACAGCGCGGCCAGCAGCCGCTCCCCTGCGGGCAGCTCAGAAAATTCAAAGACGAAGTACAGCGCCGCCGGGACCAAGATGAGAACAGCGTAAACGGCAAGGATGACCTTGCTCTGCATCCGGTAGCGCCGCAGGCGGAGCTTATGGGTGCATATGTCGTCCCAGGTGAGGAAGCCCAGCCCACCAGAGATGATGAGCAGCATGATGATGATGCACAGAAGGGGGGTGGCGGCGTAGTGGGTAAGGGAGGAGAATTGGGCGGTCTCTCCCATGAGGTCGAAGCCCGCATTGCAGAAGGCGGAAACAGAGTGAAACAGGGCCATCCACACCCCATGTACGCCGAAATCCCGGCAAAACACTGGGGCCAGCAGCGCCGCGCCGAGCAGCTCAATGGCGAAGGTGATGCGCAGGATGAAGAGCATGAGCCGGACGACGCCTCCCACCTTTTGGGCGGCCATGGCCTCCTGCATGGTGCTGCGTTGCATCAGGGAGATTTTCCGCCCCGAGATCATGGCGAAGCTGGCCGCCACAGTTACCACCCCTATGCCGCCCACCTGAATGAGCAACAGCAGCACCACCTGCCCGAACTGGGACCAGTGGGTGGCGGTGTCGTGGACGATGAGCCCGGTGACGCACACCGCAGAGGTGGCGGTGAACAGGCAGTCTGGGAAGGAAGTTACGGTCCCCGTCCGGCTGGACACAGGCAGGGAGAGGAGGAGGGCGCCGGCGAGGATCACGGCGGCAAAGCCCAAGATGATGATTTGAAACGAGTTCAGCTTTTTCATGCGGGGGAGCGGTCCGTCCATGCACAGAGCCTCCTTTGCTTTATCATTCTATAGTATATCAAATGGCGTTCCGATTTTCAATCCCCCTATGCGGTTCGTTGCCGGTATGGGAACATGAACCGATTGCTCCCGGCATAAAGTGTAACGATGCTGAACATTGGAGGGATTTTTATGAAAAAAGGGACCAGGGTCATTTACCTGCACCGAAAGCTGCTGGCGGCTGCAGCCTGCATGGTCGCTGCGGCGATGATGTTCTGGGTGGTGAACAATCCGGCGGTGGTGGGGGCGGCAGCCACTACCCGACAGCTTCCCATCTACTGTGTACAGAAGGATTACAAGGTGCTATCCATCAGCTTTGACGCGGCCTGGGGCAACGAGGACACCCAACAGCTTATCGACATTTTGGCCAAGTACGACGTGAAGGCCACCTTCTTCGTGGTGGGGGAATGGGTGGACAAATACCCGGAGTCGGTAAAGGCGCTGTCGGACGCGGGGCACGAGGTGATGAGCCATTCCAACACACACGCTCATTTCAACAGCCTGTCGGCGGACGAGATTGTGGCGGACCTCAACGCCTGCGGGGACAAGATCGAGGGGGTGACGGGAATGCGGCCCACCTTGTTCCGCTGCCCCTACGGCGAGTATGACGACCACGTCATCAACGCTGTGCGCTCCATGGGTATTGAGCCGATCCAGTGGGATGTGGATAGCCTGGATTGGAAGGACCTGTCTGCCGCTGACATCACCAAGCGGGTGACCTCTAAGGTGCAGCCCGGGTCCATTGTGCTGTTCCACAACGCGGCCAAGCACACGCCGGAGGCTCTGCCCGGTATCATTGAGGCGCTGCTTCAGGACGGCTACACCTTTGTGCCCATCTCGGAGCTGATTGTGCCGGGAACCTGTGGGCAGGACTATACCATCGACCACACTGGCCGGCAGTGCCCGGGCGGAACATAAAATAAACAGGCGGCGCAGCCCAGGCTGCGCCGCCTGTTTGTTTTTGCGGCGTCATTCGGAGACCGGGATGGTCTGCAGTTGATGCACTTTTTCTGCCAAAGGCGCTTTTTTGGCGCTGTCCTCAGTCTGGGGCGCGGCCTGGGCCATCGCCGCGCGTCTGCGCAGGCTCCGGCCCACAAGCAGGATGATCCCGGTGGCAGCCAGCACCAGATAACAGCTCATGGTGCGGCTGAGGATCATAGCGGGGGCCACCAGGCCCTCTCCGAATATGATGAGGAAGCTGCGCAGGAATACATTTTCCGCCGCACCGGCGGAGCCAGGCAGAGGCAGGTAGCCCACGGCGATAGAGCACAGGGCCTGGAGGGCCAGGATTTCCATCAGCGAGAAGCCGGTGAGGCCGAAGGCCCGGAACACCACATAGGGCATGGCGTAAGAGCAGGCGAGTTGGGCGGCGCTCAGGGCCACCACCTTTACCAGTAGGTTGGGGGCCTTCCGGATCAGGTCTGCCCCCCGGCGGTACTCCCGGAGATGATCCTCCATCTTTTCCTCCAGAGCCGTCCGGTCCAGGGAGGGGCGTACCCGCGCGGCAAGGCCGATGCACCACCGGCAAAGCCGCCGGGTGGGGCCGGGGAGGAACAGGAACAGGAACATGGCGATATCCAGCGCTGCGAACACGGCCAGCCCCAGACCCAGCAGCAGACCCACCTGACCACCCAAACGTTCGGTGAAGCTGCCGGCGGCAAACAGGGCAAAAATACCGTAGGCCATAGCGGCAGTGTTATAGCCGATGGTGACCAGCAGCATATCCAGCGCACCGGAGGCGGTGGGCACCCCGTCCTTGCTCATAGCCAGAATCTGGGCGGGCTGACCGCCGGTGGCGGATGGAGTAATGGTGCTAAAAAAGAAGCCCACGCTGGAATAATAGCAGCAGCGGCGGAAGGGCTGGGCGCAGCCCAGGGAACGGAGGATGGAATGAGTGGCTTTAGCCTCGCAGCACACGAACAGGGCCATCAGCGGAATACCCAGCAGCAGCACCCAGCCATTGGCGCTGAGCAGGGCAGAGGCCAGTTGCCCCGGCGTTTGCTCCCGGAAGATGGTATATACCGTCCAGATTAACAGCGCGGCCACCGCTCCCATACACAGCAGGCTTTTGAACTGTTTTTTCATACCCGGGCTCCTTCCGTCAACGCCTTAACCAGCGTACATACCGCTGTCCGGCTCAGGTTGGCGGCGGTTTCGCCCATGGCCCGCTCCATGCTGTCCAGCAGCGCATCGTCGTAAATGGCCTCCCGGATGGCGGAAAGGCAGGCGTGTTCCTCCTTGGCGGCGATACGGGCCATGCCCCGGCGCACCAGGAAGCTGGCGTTCTCCTGCTCCTGCTTCAAAAAGGGCTGCCAGGCCAGGATGGGCAGGCGGGCGGCAATGGCCTCAAAGCAGGTGATGCCCCCCGGCTTGGACAGCATCAGGTGCGCCCGGCTCATGTATTCGTCCACCTTGTCGGTGAAGGGCACCGCTTCGATGTTCTCATATCTACCATTCAGACGCTGGTACAGCTTTTCGTTCCGGCCAGTGAGGATGGTAGTGTGGACGCCAGACAGATCGTTCAGAGCCTGATAAAAGGAGTCCCGCCGGGGCATAAGCCCCAGGCCGCCCCCCATGATAAGCAGCTCCCGGCGCCGGGAGCGGTCCCGGTGGGCGGGCCGGAACCGCCCGCTCACCGGGATTCCC
>CATJRT010000047.1 GCA_949742895.1 uncultured Eubacteriales bacterium
ATGGACCTGACCCCCCTGTGCGCCGACCCGGTGGACCTGCTATTTGGCTTCCAGATGGGGGGCGGCACCGACATCGCCAAATCCATCGCCTACTGCCAGGGGCTGGTGGAGGTCCCGGCCAAGACCCTGTTTTTCCTTATCTCCGACTTGGAGGAGGGGGGCAACCGGGCGGCGCTGCTGCGTCGGCTGGAGGAGTTGAAGGACTCCGGGGCCACGGTGATCGTCCTGCTGGCCATCGCCGACGGCGGCAAGCCCTACTATGACGCCACCACCGCCCAACGAATCGCCGCCATGGACATTCCCTGCTTCGCCTGTGCGCCGGAGCGCCTGCCCGGGCTGCTGGAGCGGGCGCTGAAGGGCCAAACCCTGGGTCCCGCCGCATTCTGCACCATTGTAAAGCGATAATACTTTTCATGTGAACCGTGCCAGACACACAGAAGCCCCTCCGCACAGCGGAGGGGCTTTTCCCTTTACAGGAACTGTTTCATCTCTTCAATGTTGGCCTGCTCCGTTTTCACCAGCTTGTCCGCCAGCTTGCGCACGCCGTCGTCCCTCAGCTCGCAGTCCCGGATGGTCCGCAGGCTCTTCGTCACCCCCATGGTGGAGCCCTGGATCATCATTTCCGCGATTTTGGTGGCGGATGGGTCCGCCATGGCCTTCACCGTGCTCATGGCCTCGGAGGAAATTTTAGCCATGGGGCCCAGGCCCTTTGGCGGCTCACCCCGTGCGTGGAGCATAGACCCGGCAGAGTTCTGTATCTGCTGGTACTCAGAGAGCTGGCTGTTCAGCGCCTGGACCAAGCTGGGCTCCTCGGCATATTTCAGCACCGACTGGATGCCCTCCCGCCCCATCTCGGCGGTCTGATAAATGTGGTTGAGCAGTTGCGTTTCACTCAGCATAGCGATTCACCTCCGCCATAGTATGCCCGAAATTGCAGTTGAAACGGCTGGCGGTTTCTGCTATAATTTTTGTAAAACATTTGTTTGGACGGAGGGACGGCCATGAGGGAAGCACCGGCTGAGTCCGCAGAGCGCAACCGGCTGGAGGGAACGGCGTCCGCCGTGCTGTTCCGCAACGAGGAAAACGGCTATACCGTGCTCAAGCTGGACTGCGGAGAGCGGGGGGAGGTCACGGCAGTGGGCTGTATGCCCGGAGTAGACCCCGGCGAGATGCTGGAGCTGGAGGGCGTGTGGGGCCGCCACCCCACCTACGGCGAGCAGTTCAAGGCGGAGGCAGTGGTCCGGCGTATGCCCGTAGGGGAAAAGGCGGTGCTCGAATACCTGGCCTCCGGCGCGGTAAAGGGCATCCGCATGGGGTTGGCCCGGCAGATCGTGGACCGCTTCGGCACCCAGGCGCTGGAGATCATCGAAACCGACCCGGACAAGCTGTGCGAGATCCGCGGCGTATCCCCCAAGCGGGCCCGGGCCATCGGGGAGGACTTCCGCCAGAAAATGGGGATGCGGCGGCTGGCGGAGTTCCTCTCGGAGCACCGGCTGCCCCTGAGCGCCGCCATGCCGCTGTACAAGCGCTTCGGCGACATGGCGGTGGACGTGGTACACGACAACCCCTACCTGCTGGCCGACCGCACCCTGGACATCCCATTCGACCAGGTGGATGCCTTGGCCATCGAACTGGGGGTGGCGGGTGACGACCCTCAGCGGGTGGAAACCGCCCTGCTCTACGAGCTGGACCACAACGCCAATAACGGCCATGTCTTTTTGCCGGAAGGCAAGCTCATCGCCGCCACCGCCGCCCTCATCGGGGTGGAGGGGGACTGCCTGAACGGGGGGCTGGACAGCCTCATCGAGCGGGGCGAGGTGGTCCGGGAGGACATCGCCAACGTCACCGCCTGCTATCCTGCGGGACTATATGGCGCGGAGTGCTACGTAGCCATGCGCCTAGGCGAGATGTGCCGCACCGAAATCGCGCCCCCCAAGGGACTGGACAAGCTGCTGCGGGCCATCCAGAAGGAGCAGGGGCTGACCTACGCCGACCAGCAGCGGCAGGCGGTGGAGCTGGCCGCTTCCCGGCAGGTGATGCTGCTCACTGGCGGTCCGGGCACTGGCAAAACCACCTCCCTGCGTGGGGTGCTTGCCCTGTTCGACACTCTGGGGCTGGAGACCGCCCTGGCCGCCCCTACCGGCCGGGCGGCGAAACGCATGGGGGAGACCTGCGGCCAGGAGGCCCTGACCATCCACCGGCTGCTGGAAACCAAAATGGACCCCTTCACCGGCCAGCTTGCCTTTACCAAAAACCAGGACGATCCCCTGGCCGCAGACGCAGTCATCGTGGACGAGGCCTCCATGGTGGACGTGTCCCTTATGGCGGCGCTACTGGCGGCGCTACGCTCGGACTGCCGCTTGGTGCTGGTGGGGGACCCGGACCAGCTTCCCTCAGTGGGGCCAGGGAATATGCTGGACCATCTCATCCGCTCCGGCGTAGTGCCCGCCGTATCCCTGACGGAAATTTTCCGGCAGGCCCGGGAGAGCGCCATCGTCATGAACGCCCACGGGGTGAACCGGGGTGTGGCGCCTGAGCTGACCAACAAGGCCCGAGATTTCTTCTACCTGGGCCGGCGGGACGCAGCCCGGACGGCGGACACCATCGTGGAGCTGTGCAAAACCCGCCTGCCCCAGAATATGGGCATACCGCCGGAGCAAATCCAGGTATTGACTCCCACCCGCAAACGGGGGGCCGGCTCCGCCGCCCTGAACCGTGCGCTCCAGCAGGCGCTGAATCCCCCCGCAGATGACAAAGGGGAACGGGCCTTCGGCCCCTACATCTTCCGGGAGGGGGACCGGGTAATGCAGGTGAAGAACAATTACGACCTGTTCTGGGAGGACCCCGGCACTGGGGAAAAGGATCTGGGCGTATTCAACGGGGACATCGGGGTGATTTTGGAGGTGGACGCTGGGGGCGTGACCGTGTCCTTCGACGGGCGGCTGGTTGCCTATCCCCCTGAGCTGCTGGGTGAGCTGGAGCCGGCCTACGCCGTCACCGTCCACAAGGCCCAGGGCAGCGAATACCGGGCGGTGATTTTGGCCCTCAGCGACGTGCCGCCCTCCCTGCTGGCCCGGGGTGTGCTGTATACCGCCATCACCCGGGCCAGGGAGCTGTTCATCGTGGTGGGCAGCGGAGATCTGCTGGAGAAGATGGTGGCCAACGACCGGCAGACCCGGCGGTATTCTGCCCTGCGCACCAGGCTGCTGCGGGAAACGGGACAGGAGGCTTGAAAATGGACGAGCGGGAACAGAAAATACGAATGTGGTTTGAGATGTGGCTCCGGAAATCGGACGCGGGGATGGAGGAGCTGTTTACGGACAACGCGGTGTACATCGAAAGCTGGGGGCCGGAATACCACGGGCTGGAGAAGATACGGCACTGGTTCCGGGAGTGGAACACCCGCGGAACAGTCCTGCGGTGGGACGTCAGGCAGTTCTTCCACAAAGGGGACCAGACCGTGGTGGAGTGGCAGTTCCAAAACCGCATAGACGATGGACGGATGGAGTCGTTTGACGGCATGAGCCTGATCCGTTGGACAGCGGAGGGGAAGATCGGCTTTTTGCAGGAGTTCGGCTGCAATCAGGGCCGCTATGACCCCTATGAAAAAGGCCCTGTCCCCCAGTTCCGGGATGAAAAATCCCCATGGTTCTGATGCGGCAGGGCAGTTGACAACCGGGTGAAAATCCGATATGATTAAAGAAGAACTGATTAAACTGGCAAGAGCGATTTGCGAAAGATTTTCCGCAAGAGCACAAATCCCCCCAAGGAGACACAGAGAGATGAAAAAACCGTTCCTCACCTTGGCCCAGGCCCAGGAGATCAAACAGACCTGCCCCACCCCCTTCCACATCTACGACGAACGGGGCATCCGGGAAAACGCCCGTGCATTGAAAGCCGCCTTTGCCTGGAATCCGGGATTCAAGGAATATTTTGCCGTTAAGGCCACCCCCACCCCCGGCATACTCAAGCTGCTGCATGAGGAGGGCTGCGGTGTGGACTGCTCCTCCCTCACCGAGCTGATGATGGCGGAACGATGCGGCTTCTCGGGCAGCGAGATCATGTTCTCCTCTAACGAAACCCCAGCGGAGGAATTCGAGCTGTCCGCCAAGCTGGGGGCCAACATCAACCTGGACGATATCACCCATGTAGACTTCCTCCACAGGACCTTGGGCTATGTCCCTGAGACGGTGTGCTGCCGCTTCAATCCCGGCGGACAGTTCACCCTGGGGGAGAGTAAGGAGGGCTTCCAGGTGATGGACAACCCCGGTCAGGCCAAGTACGGCATGACCCGGCCCCAGCTGGCCCAAGCCTTCAGCCGTTTGAAGGAGCTGGGGACAAAGCGCTTCGGCATCCACGCTTTTCTGGCCTCCAACACCATCTCCAACGACTACTACCCCGCCCTGGCCCGCATCCTGTTCCAGACTGCCGTAGACGTGGCGGCGGAGACGGGTTGCCATGTGGCGTTCATCAACCTGTCCGGCGGTGTAGGGGTGCCCTACCGCCCGGAGCAACCCGCCAACGACATTGCAGTCATTGGCGAAGGCGTGCGGAAGACATATGAGGAGATTTTAGTCCCTACCGGAATGGGCGATGTGGCCATTTTCACTGAGCTGGGCCGGTTCATGCTGGCCCCCTTCGGCCATCTGGTGACGAAAGTGCTCCACCAGAAGCACATTCACAAGGAGTATATCGGGGTGGACGCCTGCGCCGCCCACCTGATGCGCCCCGCCATTTACGACGCATACCACCACATCACCGTGCTGGGCAAGGAGGACGCCCCTTGTGATCATGTATATGACGTGGTGGGTTCCCTGTGCGAGAACAGCGACAAATTCGCTATCGACCGGGCGCTGCCAGAGATCGACATTGGGGACGTGCTGGTGATCCACGACACCGGAGCCCACGGCTTCTCCATGGGTTACAATTACAATGGCAAGC
>CATJRT010000048.1 GCA_949742895.1 uncultured Eubacteriales bacterium
GATTTCCTTGGGAATCACCACGCGGCCCAGGTCGTCGATGCGGCGTACGATCCCGGTTGCTTTCATGGTATTCCTCCTGCGTTTTGCCGTGGCTTCCCACGGCATTTTTTGTATTGTTTCTCTTGTATTATCCGCAGGATTTGGAAGGGTATTCAAGATAAGCTGCTGGTTTTCTTTGGAAAAAAATGACGTGAATCTGTGAGCCCGGTGCGGATGAGTTTACCAAACGTCATGACACAAATTGGATGCTACGGCCATATAAATTATGGCAGATCAAAATTGCTTATAAAACCGGGACAGACGGCTGTCATGGTGGGACCTGCCGCCTTGACTTTTTGCGCCTGTTATAGTAGCATAGAAGCAGACATGGTTCTGGAACGGGCCGCTTGAGGAAGGAGAGACGGCCAGTTGTGCCGTATCACCGGGGCAGAAACAAGGAGAAACGAGGAAGTGGCGATGCTGGAGGTGCGCGGGCTGTGTAAAAGCTATTGCGGCAGGCAGGTCCTTGCCCCTGTCAGTTTTGTGTTGCCTCCTGGCCAGTGCCTGGGTCTGGTGGGGAGCAACGGTTCGGGAAAATCCACATTGCTGCGCCTGCTGGCCCAGGTACAGCGCCCGGACAGCGGAGATGTTCTGTTTCAGGGCCGCAGCGTCCTGGGGGACCGCCGGTTTTTGCGCCATGTGCTTGGGTATGTTCCACAGAGCGCCGAGTTGGTTCCGCAGCTGACCGTAGGGCGGCAGCTTGCCCTGTGGCAGCGGGCCTGTGATCTGGAAGGGGCTTTGCCGGAGGAGGTTTTAGACCTGCTTGGGCTGGAACCGCTGCTTCACTGTCCCATCCGCACCCTGTCCGGTGGGACAGCTCAGCGGGTCAGCATTGCGCTGGCCTTGTTGGCCCGGCCCCGGCTGCTGCTGATGGACGAGGCCACTGCCGGGCTGGACCGGGATTATGTGCCCCGGCTGTTGGAGTGGTTGGAGGCGTTTTTGGCGGCAGGAGGAAGCCTGATCTGGTGCAGCCACCAGGCGCAGGAGCTGGAGCGCTTGTGCGGCGCGGTCCTGCGCCTGGAGTATGGTAAGATTGTTGCAGGCACAGATTAAAAAGTGGGGAGGAATCGTCATGTTATGCCTGAAGTGTGGAAGAGAAATTGAAAACACAGCAAAATTCTGCCCCTATTGCGGAGCGGTGACTGCTGTGAGCGGCTCGTTTGGTCCAGAGGATGTCCCTGTGGCTTCCCTTGAGCCGGACGCGCCTGCCTATACTGCGGCAGTGGAAGCCTTTGGCGTTGAAACCGGTGCGCCACCCGCGCCCAGCGGCGCAAAAAAGCGCTGGAGCTTTGGTCCGATCATTGGCGGAGCTGTGGCGGCGGTGGCTGTGGTGGCGCTGCTCGCGGTGGCGCTCATCAGCCTGTTTGAGTCTCCCAAGGGGCAGGTTGCGCAGGCCTTTGCCAAAACTGCCGCCGCCTATGCCGACGCAGGTGAGCAGCTTGGCCTGCCGGATCTGAGCGAACTGATTCAGAGCCGGTGCTTCAGCCAGCACATGAGCCTGCGGCTGAACAGCGTCAATGAGGAGATGATGGGTGAGTCCGGTCTCTCCAGTATGGAAGGGCTGGGGATACGTATGGGCGTTGACTGCGATCAGAAGGGACGCAAGCTGGACTATGAGCTGGCCGCCTTCCTGGGTGATCGGGATATCATGTCCTTCCAGCTTCTGGCGGACGATGAGACAATGGCCTTTGCCATTCCGCAGTTTATGGGGGAGAGTGCCTACGGGTTCAACACCGAAATGCTGGGCGCAGACCTGAAGCGGATGGGTGCGGACGGCGGTGAGATCGACCTGGAAACGCTGAGCTTCAACCTGTTTGACCTGATGGAGTCCGACGCTTTTTCCAATCAGATGGCGGAGGAGCAGGCTCAGGCGTTGGAGGAGGCCAGGCAAAAGCTCTTTGACGCCGCTGAGGTGGCGAAGTTGGGCAGCCGGAGCATCAAGGTCAACGGTTCAGACGTGAACGCCGTACTCTATCACATGACCATTTCCCAGTGGGCGATGGAGGACTATGTTGATGCCCTTGGAGAGGCGATGACGCTGGTGGACAGTCAGGAACTGATGCGGCAGATTTTCCAGTCCATGGGATTGGACGAGAGCTTTGTGGATGAAATGCTGTCCGGGATGGGGACTCAGGACGTTTATGGTGAATTCATCGGAGCCATGAAGGAGGCGTTGGATATTCTGGGCGACCTGGAGCTGGACATCTACGTCAGCGACGGCTATCTGTGCGCAGTGGAGTACGCCCGGGAGATCAGCGGCAGCTCACTGAAGCTGGGCCTGTACCTGGGTGGCGGTGAGTACTATGCTGACGACCTCAGCCTGGAGATCACCGTGGACGGTGAGACGTTTGTCATCGAGTCCAGCGGCGACCACAGCGGCAGAAGCGGCGTCTTTACCGATGAAACTGTATTCCGTATGCGCTCCGGCTGGAGCAGCGCTGCGCTGGTTACGTCCAAAATGAGCTATGACCTCAAGAGCGGCGACGGCAACCTCTGGTGGAGCATTGGTATGAGCGGCGTTTCCCTGGATATGACGGGCAGGCTTACCGCAGGGAAGGATTCCGTGGAGCTGCGGCTGGATGATATGTCCATGAGCATGATGGGGAACGATCTGATTTCCTTTGGAATGGACTACTATCTTGGCCCTTGCACGGATATGACGGTATCTATGCCTGCCATTGAGCTCTTGAGCAACATGAGCGAGGAGGAGCTGCTGGCCTGGGCCGAAGGCATTGAGGCCAACGTTGAGGCATGGTCCAACGAGTGGGAGGCGGTATTCCAGGCCGGCCTGTCCGTCTGACGCAGCTTTGGTATGGAGACGCTTTGCTTCTATAAAAGCTGTTTGATATTGACCTTGGGCAGGCTCCGCCGACAGCTTTGGCTGCTGGCGGGGCTTGTCCTGTTATGCCTTCTTTTGCCTCTTGTTGCTGGGCGGTCTGCCCAGCAGATCCTTGCCCAGGGGGTGAATTTTTCCGGCGTTACCTTGGCCATTACGGCCCCGGAGGGGGACGATACCGCAGAGCAGCTTGAGCGGTATATGGGCGGTATGGAGGACATCGTCCGGTACTGCCGCGTTGAGGCCATGGAGGAGGAAGCTGCCCTGAAGGCGCTGGAGGATGGGGAGGTGACGGCGGTGCTGGCGCTGCCTCGGGAGTTCATCCAAGGGGTTATGCGGGGAACAAACCCGGATCTGCGGCTCATCGTGGCCGGGGACCGGCCACTGGAAGCTCTGCTGCTGCTCTGGGTGGGGCAAAGCGCTGCGGATATTCTGTCCGCCTTTCAGAGCGGGGTATACGCCGTGCTGGATGCCTATGCCCAGGCTCCGCCCCCTGGCTTGGAGTGGGAGCAGACGGTCCTTGACATCAATCTGCGCTATATCACCCTTGCCCTGAACCGGACTGGTTTTTTCCAGCACGAGGAGGTGCCCGTCACCGGCGCCCTGCCCATTTCGCTGCACTACGGCCTATCCCTGCTGGCATATTTTGCGTTGTCTGCGGCTCCGCTGTTTATGCCCCTATACACAGAAGGCTGGCTCAGGTTCCAGCGCAGGCTGCGGGCTGTGGGCCGGGGCTGCGGCCCAGGCTTTTTCAGCGCGGCCGCCGTGGTGGCGGGGGCGCTGCTGCTTCTGCTGGTTCCGGCCCTGCTACAAATGACCAGAGGGCGTCCTCTACCTCTTCTGGGGGCGGCGCTGTTGATGGCAGTGTTCTGCGCTCTGTTCTCCGCCCTGTGCTGCTTGGCGACTGAGTGCGCATCCGGATGCGGGGGCCTTGCCTTTTCCATCGCGCTGTTTTCCCTGCTCCTGGCAGGGGGCGTGATTCCGCCGGTGCTGCTGCCTGAAACGGTGCGGCGGTTGTCTGGCCTGTCTCCGGTGGTCTGGCTGCGGCAGCTTGCGGCCGGGGCCATGGGATATGAGATACCGGGCTCCACCTGGATTTGCCTGGTGTTGTCTATTGCGGGAATGGCCACACTTTCTCTGGTCCTGTACCGCCAAAGAGTGGAAAGAGGGGAGGCGGACCAATGAGCTTTTTTGTGGCGGCCTTTCAAAGTGCGCTTCTGGTCCGGTTGAGGAGCTGGAGGACCTGGTTGCTGCTGCTGATACCGCTGACGGTTTTTGGAGTCTCCCGCCTTCTCCCGGCGGAGGAAGCCGCCGCCCCTGTTCAGGTGGGGGTGGTGCTTCCCCGGCAGGGCGGGGAGGCGTTCTGGCGTCTGCTGGAGGAGCGCAGCGGCCTGGTGGTATCCTTTCTTCCGGCGGAAGCAGGACAGGCGGAGCGGCAGGTGGCGGCGGGGCAGTGGGACTGTGCCCTATTGCTTCCCGACGATTTTCAGGAGCGGCTGGAGCGGATGGACACGTACCGGATCATCACTGTGCTCACTGGCCCTGGCTCCGCTGCGTATCCCATGGTTCAGGAGACGGCGGCGGCCTGTTTGGCTGAACTGATTTCCCCCAAGCTGGCCGAGGACTATTTGCTGGAAAGCGGGATTGCGAACGAGGCGGCCATTGTGGCCCTGCGCCCCAGGCTCAGCGAGGCGCTGCTGGAGCAGGACCGGGTGCTGGTGACCATGGAAACGGCAGACGGTCGGGAGCTGGACCCCATCGTCCTGGCGGACAGTGGAATGGATAGCCTGCTGTCCGGATTACTGGCCATTGTGCTGATGATATCTGCCCTGTTTGCGGCTATGGATCTGGGCCGCTGGCTGGACTCCCCCTTTGCCCGACGGCTGCTGCCTCTGCGGGGGCCACTGGTTGTTCTGCTGCCCCGGCTGGCGGTGGAGCTGCTCCCTGCCCTGTGTGCCGGGGCTCTGGCTCTGCTGTCTATGGAGCATCCAGCGCGGCATCTGCCGTCTCTGCTCCTCTATCAGATGTTTTTGGGGGCTGCGGCCCTGGCATTGGCCCGGTGCAGAATGCTTTGGAATGCCCTGCCTGTTCTGATGCCCTTTGTACCGGCGGCGGGTTTGCTGCTGACCCC
>CATJRT010000049.1 GCA_949742895.1 uncultured Eubacteriales bacterium
AAGCATCCTGGATTGAGCCGGGTGCCTCGGAGGGAGGGAAATATAGATGTCCGAAGTTCATGTCCGCGAGGGCGAGTCTCTGGAGAACGCGCTGAAGCGTTTCAAGCGCAGCTGCGCTAAATCCGGCGTGCTGGCCGAGGTCCGCAAGCGCGAGTTTTATGACAGCCCCAGCGTCAAGCGCCGCAAGAAGAGCGAGGCTGCCCGCAAGAACCGCAAGAAGTTCTATTGATGCGTATGAAAACAGCGCTCCGCTATGCGGAGCGCTGTTTTTTATCCGCTGGGAACTTTTCCCCGGCGCATTCGTCCAATAGGTAACAGAAAAAGAAAGGTGGTCCCGCTATGAAAAAACTCATCGCGTTGCTGGCGCTGGCCGGGCTTGCGCTGCTGGCGTTGGCCGGGTGCCGGACGGAGCCGGAGGCGGGGGGGACGGACAGCCCCGCTATCGAGCCCACCGTTCCGGAAGCCAGTGCCCCCGCCGCCTCCCAGCCCAATGGATCTGGCGGCGACCCGGAGACCTTCCCCGGAGAGCAGACAGTGACCTGCCGGGTAAAGGTCCTGCCCAATAACAGGAACAGGCTTCTGGTGACGGACTGGGGCGAGCCGGAGTACGCCGTGGGTCTGTGCGACGTGTACGTCAAAGACGCCCAAATTCTGGGCGTGGACGGCGAAGCCGTCACCTTGGAGGAGCTGCGCCCCGGTATAATTCTGAACATTACCTGGAACGGGATGGTAATGGAAAGTTATCCCGGACAGGTCATCGCGAACGAAGTCCGGGTGGTGGAGCAGGGGGACGACCTGGTGGGGATGTACCGGCAGGCCCTCAACGAACTGTGGACGGAGAGCGGACAGAAAGGCGGGGTGGAAAAACTCGGCCTCGACTTCAGCGGTCTCACCGGCCTCACCACCCAGGAGCAGTCGGCCCTGGCCTATCTGACCGCCTGCGACCTGGACATGGCGGACTCCTATAATAACCTCGGGACCTGGGACGAGCTGGCGAATAGCGGCTTCATCGTTCCGGACGAAGAGGGCTGGTGGCCAGACGGGATGCTACTGTCCCTCTCAGAGTACGACCGGGAGGACGGCCATGTGGGCTTCATCGCCTCCTCGTCCCGGACGAAGGATGGGGCCGCCCTGGTCCTCACCTGCGTAGGGGACCGGCAGGAGGACGGAATCTGGGGCTATCAGAGTTTTTCGCCGAGTGGGACATGAGAAGCGTTGAACAGGCGGCTGTGAGGGAGCTTGGGCTGGAGCAAGGGTTAAACCCCAGCCGCCGCAAAGCGGCAGCGAATTTTGCCCGAGACGGAGGGAAAGTGCCCGAGCCCCCCGCCGCCAGCGAAGCGTGACAACGTCGGGACAAGCTGCGCTCACCCGCTTACCCCTGCGGCAGATGCTTCTCCAGCCACGCCAGTACGTCGGCGTACACCTCGCCCTTGTTGATCTCATTGAGCATCTCGTGCCGCCCGCCGGGATAGAGCTTCATGGTCAGATCAGTGGTGCCGTGAGCCTTGAAAAAGCCGTACACCTTCTTGACACCCTCGCCATTGGAGCCCACCGGGTCCCGGTCGCCGGAGAACAGGTACACCGGTGTGCGGGGGTCCATTTGGGACAGTGCCTTTTCGCTGGAGATATACTGCAAGCCCTCCATCATGTCCCGGAACATCCCTGCCGTTGGCTTGAAGGTACAGAAGGGGTCCTTCAAATAGGTGTCCACCACCGCTTCGTCCCGGCAGATCCAGTCCGCCGTGGTGCGGTTTGGCTTGAATTGTTCGTTATAGGCTCCCAGGGACAGCTTGTCGATGAGGGGGCTGACTGTCTCGGGACCTTTGACGGTGCAGATGGCTGAGGCCACCGCTTTGCCCGCAGCTACCAGGGCGGGCTTTTCCTGCCCCGTGCCGGACAGGATGCAGCCGTCCACCGTGCCAGGGAACATACACAGGTAGGTTCGGGCCAGGAAGGAACCCATGGAGTGGCCCAGCAGGAAGTAGGGTACGCCGGGGAACTGCTTCCCCATCATCACCCGGAGTTGCCGCACGTCCGCCGTCACCAGTGTCCAGCCGTCCTTTTTACCGAAATAGCCGTATTTGCCGTCATCCACCGTCTTGCCGTGGCCCAGGTGGTCCTCGCCGCACACGGCGAAGCCCCGGTCCGTCAGCCAGTGGGCAAAGTGACCGTACCGGGCCGCATACTCCGCTACGCCATGGACAATCTGCACCATTGCTCGGGGCGCACCGTCCTCGGGTATCCACAGGCTGACTGCACTGCGGTGCCGCCCGTCCTTCGAGGGATATGAAAATTCTGTGAAATTTGCCATTTTGATCGCCCCTTCGCAGATTTTGTGTTATACTGTTTGTGTCGATACATTCAGTGTAACCCATATCCCAGTCCCTGTCAATTTACAAACCTGCCGCACTGCATATTAAAAGGAGTTCTTGTCATGAAAAAACGTCTATTCAGTCTGATCGCAGCTCTGCTGTGCGCCGTCATGCTGGTTCTGCCCGCCTCCGCCCTCACAGTGCCGGAAGCGTTGGAGCTTTTGGAGCAGGTCTACCTCCGGGAGATTCCGGCGGAGGCATACCAGGCCAAGAGCCTGGAGGAGCTGTTCGCCCTGCTGGGCGACCCCTACACCTATTACATGACCGAGGAGCAGTACAAGGCATTCCTGGACTCAGTGGAAAGCACCACCGACGTGGTGGGCATCGGCGTGTCCATCCAGTACACCGATCAGGGCATTCTGGTGGTCGAAGTCCTGCGGGGGGGCAGCGCCTATGAGGCGGGCATCCAGAGCGGCGACCTCATCGTAGCCATCGAAGGCGAGCCCTGCGTCCCCGCCAAGGAGAGCCACGCCAAGCTGATCCGGGGGGAAGCGGGCACTGAGGTTACCGTCACCGTCCTCCGGGACGGCACCACCCAGGACTATACCCTTACCCGCCGCCAGGTGGTTATCCCCAACACCCAGGTGGAGGTGCTGGACGGCGGTATTGGCTACATCAACTGTGACAGTTTCGGCAGCCTGACCGGCTCTTATTTCTCCGACGGCATCACTGAATACGATGACATGGTGAGCTGCTGGCTGGTAGACCTGCGGGGTAATCCCGGCGGCTATACCGACGCCGCCGGTGAGGCCACCAGCGCTTTTGTCGGTCCCTGTTATTACCTTTACCTGGAAAACCGCCAAAGCGTGGTGTATGGCTATATCTGCACAGAACCTGCTGTCACCGAAAAGCCGGTGATCGTCCTGCTGGACGCCAACAGCGCCAGCGCTTCCGAGGCGCTGTCCGCCAACCTCCGGGACGCTGGCCGGGGCATCTCCATCGGCGCACGGTCCTATGGCAAGGGCGTGGCACAGATCATGCTGGACCAGGAGCAGTTCAGCGAATACTTCGACGGGGACGGCATGAAGGTTACCACCTACCGCTTCTACTCCGTGGGAGGCAACACCACGGACCAGATCGGCGTTATCCCCACTCTGCTGGTGGACGAGCCCTATGCCGCAGCCGTGGCCCAGGCCCTGTGCGGCAGCGCAGAGAAGGCCAGCCGGTCCGTCACGCTGGACGGCAAAACCTTTTACATCAACCCGGAGGCTTCGGACGAGGTGTTGGCGGCGCTGTACGCCGCCCTGCCTCCCCAGGCCACAGTCTCCCTCCGATCAGGAGATACATGGGTGGAAGATGCGCTCTGGGCCGGCATGGTTGCCGAAAGCCGTTGGTTCAATGATGTATACATTTCCTCTTATGCCAACGAGATCAACGCCATGGCCACCTACCGCCTGCTGCTGGGGGATGGGAACGGCAGCTTCCGTCCCAAGGACACCCTTACACGGGCGGAGTTGTGCGCCATGCTGGCCCAGGTGTTGAACGTCACCTACACCGGCACACAAAGCCGCTTCACCGATGTGCCCGCCTCCGCCTGGTACTTCGAGGAGGTCAACGCCATCGCCCATCTGGGGCTGGTGAACGGCGTAGGCGGGGGCAGGTTCAACCCCAACGCTCCGCTGACCCAGCAGGAATTTTTTGCCATCATGGGCCGTACCGCCAGGTATCTCAACTTCGGTATAGACGCCTATGGCCAGCAGTTGGAGTCCGGAGAGACGGTTCCCCAGGATGCCAAGGTACTGGAACCCTTTGCGTCTTGGGCCAAGAACTCTGCCGCTGTACTGGCCTGGGGCGCACAGACCATCCTGGAGACGGACAATGGTATGCTCTATGCTCCGCTGGAACAAATATCCCCCAAGGCTTCTGTCCTCCGGGAGGAGGCCGCCGCCGGGATGTACGCTGTCCTCACCGGACTGGGCATCCTGAACGCATGACGAAAAAAGCCGCCGGCTCTGCCGGCGGCTTTTCAGAGGAGGCACACCCAATGAACGACCTGCTGCTCCACATCTGCTGCGCCCCCTGCTCCGTGGCCTGCATCCGCCAGCTCAGGGAAGAGGGCGTTGAGCCCACAGGGTTCTGGTACAATCCCAACATCCACCCCTTCCAGGAGTACAGGACCCGCCGGGACACCTTGCGGCAGTACGCCCGGGACATCGGGCTGACTCTGCGGGAGGAGGACTTCTACGGCCTTCGGCAGTTCACTGCCGCTGTGGCCCAGGACAGCGACCACCGCTGCGGATGGTGCTATACCTGCCGCATGGAGCGCACCGCCCAGTATGCCGCCGGGAGCGGCTTTGTCCGCTTCTCCACCACCCTGCTCATTTCCCCCTATCAGGACCGGGCGCTGATTTGCGCAGCTGGGGCAAAGATGGGAGAACGATACGGCGTGGAGTTTGTGCCCTATGATTTCCGGCCCAGGTTCAGGGAAGGCCAGGAGGAGGCCCGGGCGCTGGAACTGTATATGCAGAAATACTGCGGCTGCGTATACAGCGAGGAGGACCGGTTCTCCAACCGGCGAAAAAAGGAGCTGCATAAGCTCCACAAGGCCCAGGGAGCAGGAGGTGTAAAGGGATGACCATTGTAGAAGGCCAGCGGCATACCGCCCGCATTGAGGGCTACGCCAGCGATGGCACGGGAGTGGCCCGCGTCGGCGGCATGGCGGTGTTTGTTAAGGGAGCACTCCGAGGGGAGCTGGCGGAGGTGTTCATCGAGCACGTGGGCCACCGCGCCGCCTGGAGCCGCGCGGAGTGCATTTTGGAGCCGTCCCCTGCCCGCATCCAGCCGGACTGCCCCTATTACGGCTGTTGCGGCCGATGCCAGTTCCGGCACATGGCCTATGAGGAGGAGCTGAGCGCCAAGCGCCAGCGGGTGGAGGACGCCCTGCGGCGCATCGGCGGGGCGGACATCCCTGTTTCTGTCATTCACGGCGCAAAAAATACGGATCGTTATCGAAATAAGGTCCAATTCCCCGTGGATGCAGGGGGCATTGGCTACTATCAGGGCCGCAGCCACAGTGTCATCGACATCGAGGACTGCTTCCTTCAGCCGGAGGCGGACAGCGCCTGCCGCGCCGCCGTCAAGAGCTGGATGGAGTGGTTTGGCGTCCCCGCCTATGATGAGCGCACGGGAAAGGGGCTGGTGCGGCATTTGTTTCTGCGCACCAATTCTGCGGATGAGGTTCTGTGCTGCGTGGTTGCCAACGGTGAGACTCTCCCTCACGAGGCGGAGTTGACGGACGCCTTGCGGGCTGCCGTGCCTGGTCTGACGGGGGTGCTGCTGTCCATTAACCGGAAAAAAACCAATGTGGTCTTAGGCGACCGGTTCCGCACCCTATGGGGTCGGGACTGGCTGGAGGAGGAGCTGTGCGGGCACCGCTTCCGGCTGTCGGTTCCCTCCTTTTTTCAGATCAACCGGGCGCAGACCGAGGTGCTGTACCGGCGGGCGGCGGAATTCGCTGGGGTGACGGGGAAGGAGTTAGTGGTGGAGCTGTATTGCGGTATTGGCACCATCAGCCTGACGTTAGCGGAGCAGGCCAGGCAGGTCATCGGTGTGGAGGTAGTCCCCCAGGCGGTGGCGGATGCCAGGGGAAACGCCAGCCGGAACTCTCTGGAGTACAAGACCCGTTTTGAATGTGGGGATGCCGCTGATCTGGCCGAGAAGCTGGTGGTAGAGGGGACCCGTCCCGACGTGGTGGTGGTGGATCCGCCCCGGAAGGGACTGGCAGAGGAGGTGGTGGATGCCATCGCTGGGATGGCCCCGGATCGGGTGGTGTACATTTCCTGCGACCCGGCCACCTTGGCCCGGGATGTGAAGCGGTTCGCGGCGCTGAGCTACCGGGCCGGCCGGGCAGAGGCAGTAGACCTTTTCCCCAGGACGGCTCATGTGGAGACTATTGTATTGCTGCAAAGAGGAGCCTCATAGAAATCCTGCGATTCCAACACGTTGTCCGCCGCGCGGTGTTCCACGCTGCGAGCGCAGTGCTGGTACAGATTTTTGCTATTCTGCCGTGTATTATGCGCTAGAGGTTGTTTGAAAAATAAATATTGCACAACGGAGTCGGATGTGCAAAAATAGGGATATGAAACGATATGAATTGACAACAGAACAATGGGAGCGGG
>CATJRT010000050.1 GCA_949742895.1 uncultured Eubacteriales bacterium
CGCCATCTCCTGCACGTCTACCATGTTCTCTTCCTGGTTTACCAGGATCACAGGATATGAGCGGCCTTGTCCGTCTGTTTTGCGGCGGAAATGACCCGCTGCTGTGTAAAAAATACTTGCTTTCTCCATATTCATAAAACTGCCTCCGTTTTTTGATTTGAAAGTCTCATATTACCTTTTACAGATGGGGGCGCCGTTTTTCAACACAGAAAGCAAAAACGGATATTCTTGAGCACACTCAGAAATGTCTGGATTTCTCTGTTAAAAATCGACAGATCCCGTGTTTTGTGTATCACATCATTTCGGATTCCCGGCGCCCACTGTAATTGCGAAGCGGCAGGCATTGTGATATGATAACAGGACATTGAAGTAAAGGGGCGTTCCCATGCTAAACCAGGACTTACTGCGGGAGCTTCAGGTAATTACGGAGGAGGAGCAGGCCATCCTGGATGGCCGCACCACCATTGACCGCAATCTATATATGGAGGGCAGACCCAATGTGGTCAACAGCCAGAAGCTGCTGTCCGCCGGAAAGCTCATCACCTTGCGTCCCAACACAAGGTTCATCCATTTCCCGGAGCACACCCACGATTATGTGGAAATGGTGTATGGCTGTGCCGGGGTGGTGGAGCACGTTGTCAACGGGAAAACCATCCGCCTGAAGCCCGGCGAGTTTTTATTCCTCGGCCAGAAAGCCGCCCATGAGGTGTGTCCCGCCGGGCGGGAGGATATCGCGGTGAATTTCATCGTCCTGCCGGAGTTTTTCAGCGATACGCTGTCCGCCATCCACGACGAGGCTACCCCCCTGCGGCAGTTTTTGATCGACTGCCTGTTTGGGCAGAACACCGGGCCGGGCTACCTCCACTTCCAGGTGGCGGACGACCTGCCCATCCAGAATCTGGCAGAAAACCTGCTGTACACCCTGATCCGGGAGACCCCCAACCGCCGCAAGGTCAGCCAGATGACCATGACCTTGCTGTTCCTCCAGCTGCTGGGCCACACGGACAAGCTGAATTGGGATGAGCGGGAGGACGTCATTTTAAAGCTGCTTCGCTACGTGGAGGACTGTTATCCCGACGCCAGCCTGACGGAAGCCGCCCGGCTGCTCCACACCGATATCTACAGCCTGTCCCGCCTGATTCGCGCCCAGACCGGGAAAACGTTTATCCAGCTGCTCCAGGAAAAACGCCTGAGCCAAGCCGCCTTTCTCCTGAAAACTACCAGCCGGAAGGTAGACGATGTGGCCTTGGCGGTGGGGTATGAAAATATCAGCTACTTCCACCGCATCTTCAAGGCCGCCTACGGCGTCTCCCCCCGGCAGTACCGCATTGCAAAATAGGACACTTTTTTCTCAAACGAGGACCTCTTTTTTTCGGCCTGCCTGCGGTATACTATTGGCAGCACAGGAAAAGGAGGTCTTTTCTTGAAATATTGTTTGGCCATCGACATCGGCGCGTCCTCCGGGCGGCACATTGTAGGCTGGAAGGAGAACGGCGAAGTCAAAACCGAGGAAGTCTGCCGCTTCCCCAATGGGGTAATAGAGGACAATGGATACCTGGTCTGGGACGTGGACGCACTGCTGTCCCATGTGAAAGCGGGCATTGACAGGGCGCTGGAGCGGTTCCCGGACATTGCCAGCCTCTCCATCGACACCTGGGGGTGTGATTATGTGCTCCTGCGGGGAGACGAGGAGGTGCGGCCCTGCTTCGCCTACCGGGACAGCCGCACCGAAGCAGTCATTCCGGCGGCGCACGAGCGGTTACCCTTCGAGGAGCTGTACTGCCGCACGGGATGCCAGTTCCAGCCCTTCAACACCATTTACCAGCTTTGCGACGACCTGCAAAGGGGGCGGCTGGAGGGGGTGACGGACTTCCTCATGGTGCCGGAGTACCTGATGTGGAAGCTCACCGGGAAAAAAAGACGGGAGTACACCAATGCCACCACCACCGGGCTGGTAAACGCTGAAACCGGGGAATTTGACCTGGAGATTGTTCGCAAGCTCGGTCTGCTGGAAAACCTGTTTCCCAAGCTCAGCCAGCCCGGAACTGCGGTTGGGGAATACAAAGGAATCAAGGTGATGCTGTGTGCCACCCACGACACCGCCTCCGCCGTGGAGGGCATCCCCATGGAGGGGGAACAGCTTTATATCTCGTCGGGCACCTGGTCCCTGCTGGGGGTGAAGTCCCCCGTCCCCCATACCGGCGAAAAGAGCCGGGAGGCCAATTATTCCAACGAGGGGGGCGTGGGGTACATCCGCTACCAGAAGAACATCATGGGAATGTGGATCGTCAACCGCCTGCGGGACGAGCTGTGTCCGGACAAACCATTCCCGGACATCGCAGCGGATGCCGAGGCCAGCGCCTTTGACGGCACCGTAGATGCCAATGCCCAGTGCTTTCTGGCCCCGGACAGCATGAAGGACGCCTTTGACAGGACGTTGGACGCCAAGCCGCAAACCATCGGGGACTATTTCCGCTGTGCCTACTGCTCCCTGGCTCTGAGCTACCGGGATGCCATCCGGGAGCTGGAGGAAAACACCGGAAGGACTTACGAAACGCTGTACATCGTAGGTGGCGGGGCGAAAAACGCGTTCCTGAACCAGCTGACTGGGGAAGCCACGGGCAAACAAGTGGTGGCCCTGCCCATTGAGGCCATCGCTTTGGGCAATTTAAAAATCCAAATGGAAGGGGTCGTCTCATGTTAGTGGAAACCAAAGCAAGGGTGGGTGTTTTCGCCATCGCCCTGGGGGCGTACCTGCCCCAGTTCCCGTCCTTAGTGCCGGAATTTGAAGCCCAGTATGCGGACTTCAAGCAATCCCTGCCGGACGCGGTAGAGCTTATTGACGGCGGCATCGTCACAACCAAGGAGCTTTCCCAGATGGCGGGGGACAAATTCCGGGCCGCCGATGTGGATCTGGTCATTCTCCAGCTCCTGACCTACGCCACGTCCTACAATATGCTCCCCGCCGTCCGGGATCTGGACGTGCCTGTGGTGCTGGTGAACCTCCAGAAGAAGCGTGCCCCGGACTACGCCAACACCGATACCGCCGCCTGGCTGGGCCAGCTCTACGCCTGCGGCGCGGTGGGGGAGATGGTGGCCGACCTGGAGCGGGCGGGCAAGCGCCACGCCGTCATCACCGGCGTAGTGGAGGGCGGCGACCCCCAGGCCCAGGCCGAGATCGAGGACTGGTGCCGCGCGGCCCAGGTGCGCCGCCGTTTCCGGGACACCAACCTGGCCCAGATCGGCCGGCCCTATCCCGGCATGATGGACTTGTATATCGACGAGACGAATCTCTATCACCGGATGTGGCTGTACACCAAACAGTTTGACTGGGAAAAGCTGTGGGCCATCGCCGACAATATCACCGACGAGGACGCCATCCGGGCCAAGGCCCAGGACATCCTGGATACCTTCGACGTCGAGGGCGGCGGCGCCATCGAAAAGGTGTGGGAGATGGCAAAATATGTAGCGGCCTTTGAGCAGTGGGTGAAGGACGAGCACATCGCCTTCATCGCCTCCCATTACGACGGCTTCGCCCAGGGCAAGGCGGGGGTGCTGGACAGTATGCTCATCCCGGCGTTCTCCATGCTCATCAAGCAGGGCGTGGCCTGCGCCGTAGAGGGGGACATCAAGGTGGCTATGGCTATGAGCATCCTGAAAACCATCTCCGGTATGGGCCAGCTGTCCGAGATGTACTCCATCGACTTCGACGAGGATATCTGTATCATCGGCCACAGCGGCTCCGGGGACGCGGATATCTCCGCCAAGAAGCCCACCATGAAAATCGTCCCCGTGTTCCACGGCAAGACGGGCGGCGGCTATCTCACCCAGTTTTACCCCCATCTCGGCCCTGTCACCTATCTGGGCATCACCCAGGACAGAGACGGACATTTCAAGTTTGCTGCGGCTGAGGGCATCAACGAGGAAGGCCCCATCTTCACCTTCGGCGACACCAATATGCGCACCCGCTTTGCCTGCGGGGCGCGGGCGTTCTGCGACAAATGGAGCGAGGCCGGGCCCACCCACCACATGGCGGCGGCGTCCGGCAGGCACATCGACACCATTTTGAAGGTGGCCAAGATTTTCAACGTACCGGTTGACATCGTCACACGGTAATAGGACAAGAAAAAATGATGAGGAGGAAATACAGCGATGAAAAATATTCTGAACGCTCCATTCCTGGTGGAGATGGTGCGCACCGCCACCAATATGTACAGCCATGGCTGGGACGAGCGCAACGGCGGCAACATCAGCCTGCTGTTGAATGAAGCTGATGTCGCCGGGTATCTGGACGTGAACTCGGTGATCCGGGAGATTCCCACCGGCTTTGACGCCCCCACCCTGGACGGGAAATATTTCCTGGTCACTGGAACGGGCAAGTATTTCAAGAATGTGCAGTACGACCCCGCCCAAAACCTGGGGCTGATTCGCGTTACCAACGGCGGAAAAACCGCCCAGCTCCTGTGGGGCTACTCCGATGGCGGAAAATTTACCTCCGAGCTGCCCGCCCACCTCATGAGCCATGCCGCACGGCTGGCGGTGAACCTGGACAGCCGGGTGGTAATGCACTGCCACCCCGCCAACCTGCTGGCGATGACCTACGTCCACGACCTGGACACCAGAGCCTTCACCCGCACCCTCTGGCAGATGTGTACCGAGTGCATTGTGGTATTCCCCGACGGCGTGAATGTTCTGCCCTGGATGCTGTGCGGCACCAATGAGATTGGCGAGGCTACCGCCCAACAGATGCACACCGCCCGTCTGGTGGTATGGGCGCAGCACGGGATTTATGGGGCCGGGAAGGACCTGGACGAGACTTTCGGGCTCATTGAGACGGCGGAGAAAGCGGCGGAGATCTATATGAAAATCGCCCTCCTGCCCCGGTTGAACACCATCACCGACGATCAGATGCGGCAGCTGGCCAGGCATTTCGGCGTGACCCCTCGGGAGGGCTTTTTGAGCGAGTGACCAGAAAATTTAAGGCTCATCGGTAGAATGAGTGGGTGGTAAAAACTGAACAAGCCCTTGGCAACACAGGGGAAACGACTATGATTAAG
>CATJRT010000051.1 GCA_949742895.1 uncultured Eubacteriales bacterium
ATAAAACAGCTTCCTTCATGCGTACCTTACAACATTGCTCTGATAAGGTCTCCACTTTCTTTCAACATAGCCAGATTTCCTATGTTCTAATTCGGGAGTAATACCACAAATACAGCCAGAACCCTGTCATTGACGAGACCGCTATACCCGCTGACCTAAGCCGGAATGATTTTCGTGACCCGAAAGTGTGGCGGGAGGCGGACGGGAGCCTGCGCTGCGTGGTGGGTGCCTGTAACGGGGAACACCTGGGCCGCATCCTCCTATTCAGCAGCTCGGACGGTTTTTCCTGGACATTTGAAAGCGTACTGGCCGAAAACGATGGGCGGCTGGGCCGGATGTGGGAGTGCCCGGATTTCTTCTCTTTGGACGGAAAACACGTGTTGCTGGTCAGCCCCCAGGATATGCTGCCGGAAGGTTTTGAGTACCACAACGGCAACGGGACCGTGTGCATGGTCGGGCGCTATGACGAGGCGGCAAAACGCTTTATTCCCGACATGGATCAGGCCATTGACTATGGCATCGACTTTTACGCCCCGCAGACCACCCTCACCCCGGACGGCAGGCGGGTCATGATTGGATGGATGCAGAACTGGGATACCTGCAAACTGAGCGGTACGCCTGAACGGCAGTGGTTCGGGCAGATGAGCCTGCCCAGGGAACTGTCTGTCCGAAACGGGCGGCTGCTCCAGCAGCCCATCCGGGAGCTGGAGCAGTACCGGAGTAATCGAATCGTCTATACGGGCGTTGAAGTGAAGGGCGAGACTACGCTCCATGGCGTAGTGGGGCGCACGGTGGATCTGGAGCTTACGATCCGTCCAAGCAGCGCGTCTGATCTGTACCGGAAATTTTCTGTGCGGTTTGCGCAAAATGGGCAGTACCGGACGGCCCTGAGTTATAGGCCCCATGAATCCACGCTGAAAATTGACCGCAAATTTTCCGGATCCCGCAGGGCCTATATCCATCAGCGCCGCAGCTTAGTCCCCTGCAAAGACGGCGCACTCAAGCTGCGTATCATTTTAGACCGGTTCAGCGTTGAGGTCTTTGTGAACGATGGGGCGCAGGTCATGACAGCCACAATCATGACGGACATAAGCGCAAGCGGTATTTCTTTCTTCGCCGATGGACAGGTAATTATGGATATAACCAAGTATGACTTATTTGTGGAAGGATGACAGATGAAACACTATGATGTCACCGCATTGGGAGAGTTGCTGATCGGCTTTACCGAAAGCGGATTCAGCAGCCTGAGAAACTATCTTCTGGAGGCGAATCCCGGCGGAGTCCCCTGAAATGTGCTGGCCATGCACTAAGCTGGAGAAAAAGACTGCATTTATTGGAAAGGTGGGGGGATGACCTCCTGGGCCGGCATCTGCGGGATGTGGTGTCAGGACTTGGTATCGGCACACAGGGCCTGTTCATGGACAAAGGCATACACACCACGCTGGCTTTTGTCCACACTTACCCGGATGGGGATCGAGACTTCTCCTTCTACCGCAGCCCCGGCGCAGATATGATGCTGACCGAGGATGAGCTGCCGCTGAATATTATCGCAAACAGCAGCATTTTCCACTTTGGCACTTTGTCCATGACTCATGAGGGGGTGCGGAAGGCAACCTGTCGGGCAATTGATCACGCCAAGGCAACCGGCGCGATGATCTCCTTTGACCCCAATCTTCGCCCGCCCCTATGGAACAGCTTGGACGCAGAAAAAGCGCAGATCGAGTACGGCCTGGCCCGATGTGATGTGTTGAAAATCGCCGACAGCGAATTGAAATTCATGACTGGGGAAACTGACTTTGATAAGGGTTCAGCTATCCTGGGACGTATTCACATAAGAGCATCCACAACAAGAGCAAAATAGACAAAAGTCAAAAAGATGACGTCAAGCTTGTCATAGCGGGTAAAAATACGACGAAAACACTTGATGCGGCGAAAAAGTCTCTCAACCTGATTACGCTGTTTGTACAATTCCTTATCGTAATTCCAGGGGTTTTTACGATTGCTTTTTGGTGGAACAACAGGCATATAACCAAGTTCCACCGCCAAAGCCCTCGTCTCATCCCCCTCATAAGCCCGGTCCATCAGGGGGTAAACCGGATGATCTGCCGGACCGGGCTGC
>CATJRT010000052.1 GCA_949742895.1 uncultured Eubacteriales bacterium
CACAGGTATACACCCATTCCACCACATCGCCGTCCTGGAGCTGATACCGGGAACAGCCGTAGTTGGGAAACCAGCCGTTGACGCTGTACATCCATCCGGACTGCTCGCCGCAGTCAAATTCGTAGAGGTTGTTGATCCCCTCGATGTAGGCGGAGTTATACATGGGCGTATCGGAGAACTCCATGTGAATTTTTGCTTTCTTCATCTCCCGCTGGAGGACGTTGAACACGCTCTCGCCCTCATAGAAAATGACCTGGGTGCTGGGGAAGATCACGCCGTCCTCTGGCACCAGCTCCACCTTTTCCGGATTCAACCAGTCCATGTTGTTCAGAATCGTATCGCAACGGACAGAGAGGGTGCAGGTATAGGCCGTATCAGAGAACACCGCGTCCTGCGGCTCCACTGGGAGGGGCTTTCCCTCCGGGACAGGATCGGTCTGGTACTGGTCTTTTCCAGTCTCCGGGTCAAGCTCCATGCCGTTGGCCTCGGAATATTCCACGGAGGCATCATGGTTGGGTGTCGTGCCGGTTTCCGCATCCGGAGGCGCTTCTTCCGGCACATCGTCCTCCGGCGGTTGCGTGTCCGCAGGTTCTGTGTCTGCTGGTTCAGGGGCATCCGGCGCTGGTTCCGGATCAGGCGTCTGCACAGGCGTGGGGGTAGTTTTCTCCGATTCTGGCGCTGCTGCGGAGGAAACCGGGTCCGCCGCTCCCTGCAAACCTGGGGCGCTTCCGCCATACCAGAAGGCTGCAACGAGGACGGCTGCAATCAGAAGCGGCGCAATCACCTTCCACTTATTTATCTTCCACCAGCTCATAGCAGTTCCGCCGCTCCCAACAGATTATAGAGCATCTGCGCCACCTCGCACCGCTTCACGGCCTCGCCGGAGCGGATGTCCAGATCGGACTGATTCAGAATATCCGCCTGGTAGCAGAAAGCCAGGGCGGGACGGGCCCATTCGGCTGTCCGCATATAGTCGCCGAACTGCGCCAGCATATTCCGCATCCCAGCGGCTTCCATTTCTGTATCCATACCGCAGAGCTTTGCCGCTCGGGCGGCCATGACGGCGGCCTCCTGCCGGGTGATCGTGCTGTCAGGCGCAAACGTGGTCGTGGTTTTACCGGAGATGATCCCGTGCTTGTAGGCCGCGCCCACATAGGGTGCATACCATTGCCCGGCAGGCACGTCCGTGAACTGGGCGGTGGTTTCCGTGGCCAGCCCCAGCGCCCGCACCACAATGGCGGCAAATTCCGCACGGGTCATGGTGCTGTCGGGGTTGAACGCCCCATTGTTCCCGGTAATGATGCCCCGGGCCGCCATAGCCTCAATGGCGGATTGATTGGTGTGGGATACGATGTCGGGAAAGGTGGTTCCGGGAGCGGTAACGGTGGTCTTTTGCACGGCAGGGTCCTTCCCCGGCAGGCCGGTTCCGGCGGGAGTGTCGGGAGCAGGGGACGCGGTGCCGGTATCGCTCATGCGGTAGAGGCTGGGCTGTCCCTTCATGGCCCGCAGAGCCGCCGCCAATCCATAGAATCCCTGCTCAGATGCCATCTGGTTGGAGCCCGAGCCGTCCGCCGTGTGGAGGAAGCTGCCGTCCGCCTGCCGGAAGGTCAGGAGGTTGTCCAGCAGCGTGACGCCGTTTTTCACGAACCGGCTGTCGTTGAGGCCGATGCCCAATTCGCACAGGGCCACAATCACCTGGACGCAGCTCTCGCAGTTGCCAGCGCCCCCGGAGGCGAAGCCGCCCTGCTCGTTCTGCATCTCGCTCAGGCAGGAAAGCGCCTCGTCCGTGGCGGTCTTGACGGCGCTCTGGTCCTGGTACTTCGCCAGAGCCTGGAGCGCCATGCCGGTAAGGTCCGCGTCCGCGTTCCCCGCGCCGCCCCTGTCCGACAGGTTCCAGCCGCCGTTGTCCAGCTGCCGGGACAATATCTCGTCAATATACCGCTGCCGGATGTCCGGCGAACCGGCGGGCGTGTAGTTCCCGCTGTCCAGGGCAACGAGCGCCCAGATGGGGCCGTTGATGCCCTGCCAGACAGTCTTTTCAAAGTTCCCCAGCGGCTTGATGAGATCATCCCCCGCCACATCGGACGGGTTTGCGCCGATGCCTGTCAGGGCCAGGATCACACGGCTGTACTCCGTATATTTCCGCTCGTCCAGAACGCCCTTTTTGTCCCGGACGTATTTTTCCACTGTTTTCAGGTAGCTGCTGTAATAGCTCTGGGGTACGTCATAGCCGCTGCGGGCCAGGCCGATGACCGCCCACTCGCCGCCGATAGACCCCACCTGGGGGGCTTTTACTGTTTGCAGCATGTAGGCTGCGCTTTCGTTGACCGCCTGTTCCAGTTCGCTCTGCGGCACAGCGGCGAAAGCCGGGGCGGTCAGGCTCAGCGCGACTGCCAAGACCAGTAGCAGGCTGAGCATACTCTTTTTCACTCGTTTCATTCCTTTTTCCTTTCCAATCGGCTCTTTAGCACTTGCAGGGAAATGGCTGCAAAGGGGGAGGGGCCGATGCCCCTCTCCCCTGCAAGAAAAATCAGGTATTGCTGTATTTTGCCGCCTCGAAGTGCCGGAGGAAGCGCATGAGGATGGTTGCGTTTTCTCCGCGTGTGGCGGTGCCGGCGGGGACCAGGGTGGTATCCGTCCGGCCCTGGATGAGCCCTGTGCCGTTGGCCCACTGCATGGCCCGGTAGGCCCAGTCGTGGACCTGCGCGCCGTCGGTGTAGCCGCCCAGCTCCGCCGCGGCGGCGATGTCATAGCCTTTATACTTGGCGTAGCGGTACATCAGCGCCGCCATCTGCTCGCGGGTCACGTTGGCGTTGGGCTGGAAGGTGGCGGGGCTCATGCCGTTGACGATGCTGTTGGCCGCGGCCCACTTCACCGCCTCCGTGTACCACTGCCCCTCGGGCACGTCCGTGAAGCTGTTTGCCGTACCGGCAGGGGGCTGTCCCTCCATCCGGTAGAGCACCGTCACGAACATGGCGCGGGTCATCTCGCTGTTGGGCGAGAAGGTGGTGGCGCTGGTCCCGTTCATCAGGCTGTGCTCGTAGACGAACTGGATGGCCTCCAGCGCCCAGTGCTTGTCAACATCCGTAAAGGGCAGCGCAACGGGCTGCTTCCCGTCCGTGCCAATGAGGATAGGACCGTCGGTCTTGTAGCCGTTTTTCTCCAGCCACTCCACGGCGGCGTTGTGCTTGACCACGTCCTCCTTGGTGATGCAGGTCCGCTGCTCCTCCGTGAGATTGTGGTAGGCGTCATAGGCCGCCTTGACCTGCTCTTGGATCTTCCGGGCGTTGGATTTTTTGAGGTTCCTCGACTCCGGGATGGCGTCCAGGAGCTTCTTCGCCTCGTCGATCTCCTGGAAGAGCTTGATCCGCTTCTCCACCTCGACCAGCTTCGTGGCGTCGATCTCCGCTTTCTCCTCGTCCTTCAGCTTGTCGTAGTCCTTCCGCAACTGCTCCACCAGCTCCACATAGCCCTTGTAGTTCTCATAGGTGATCTCCTCGGGCTTGGGCAGGGCGTCGATCCGGGACTGGATGTCGGAGCTGATGACCTTGATGGTGTAGCGGGTGGCGGAGTAGCTCCCCGCGTCAAAGGAGGTGGGCCAGCCGGGCTCGCCTACGCCAATGTACAGGGTGTCGCCAGGCTTTACCGGGATGCTCTTCGTCCGCTTGTAGAGGGAGGACTCGCTGTTGTAGTTGTTGAGGAAGGTCTTGACCATAAAGGTCTTGTTGAATGCGCGGGGCGTGACAACCACATCTGTTCCCCGCTCAGGGACCATCAGGGTGTACTCCAGGGCGTCGCCGCTGAACTTGGGGACCAGGGTCCCGCCGCTGATGGACAGGCTCGCAAGGCTGGTGTCCGGGGTGCCCCGTCCGCCGTTGACGTCCTCGCCAAGATTCGTGGTGTAGACCACGTGGATCTCGTCTCCGTCCTCCAGGGCATGGTCGCCGTAACCATTGGCCTGGAACGCCTGGAAGCCCTCGTTGGTAAACCAGTCGTTGAGGGTGCCCATCCAGCCGGAGCCGCTGCCGCCGTCGAACTCGCCCAAGCTGGCGCCGTCCTTCTCAATGTGGGCGATGTAGGTGATGTCATAGTCATCCTTGCCGCTGCTGTCGCTCCAGGTGTACCCGTTCAGTGTCAGCGCCTTCAGAATGCTGGTCATCATCGTGTCCCTGGAACAGAGGTCGTAGGTCCCGGAGACCAGCGTGCCGGTGAGGGCCCCGCCGGAGTAGGTGCTGTTTTCCACGGTGATGCTCACCTCACCGATGACCGGACCGTAGTCCGGGAGCTGGATGCCCCGCTTGAACTCCGCGCGGAGGGTGTGATCCTCGGTGACGTTCTCCAGGATGTACTCAGCCTTCTTGACGTGGCTGTTGGCGGTGATCTCCGTCTCCACACCCTCGGCCCAGACGTATGGCACCTTCTCGTCGTCCAGCAGCAGCTCCCTGAGCTCATAACCCTCGTCCGCCTCGATGGCGAACACCTGCCTGCCGCCGTTGGAGACGGTGACATCGCCGCTGGGGGTGATCTTGCCGTGTTCCCCGGCACTGGCCGTGACGGTACGGTCCTCCGCCACCGCCTTCACCACAAAGGTACTCAGGCGGTCAACAGTGGGTAATGTCCTTAAGAAACTGAAGGGAAGTGACGAAGAAAGAAAAAATGGGGAAAGGAAAGGTAGGAAGGGGAATGGCAACGAAGACATTGACAATAAGATGTCCGCATTGCGGGAGTGACAATGTGAGCAAGAATGGACATAACAAAG
>CATJRT010000053.1 GCA_949742895.1 uncultured Eubacteriales bacterium
CCACCTGCTGGAACAGGAGGGCTACACGCCTACCCCGGACGGCTGGGGCTACATCCGGCGCAACGCCAATGAGTTCAGTTATCAATTCAGCACCCCCGCCCAGCCCCAGGAGGAGCCTGGGCTGGCGATGCAATAACATTTGACAAGGGGCCGTTTTCCCGAGGGGAAGGATACGGCCCCTGTTTTTTTGTGCCCTTTTTCGGGAAAACGCCCCCCGAGGAGGACACCATGAAAGAAGAACAGCTCCTGGCCTACCTGAAGGCCAACTGCGCCGGGCGAAAAAAAAGCCAGACCCGGGCCCAGCTCCAGCGGAAGCTGGGGCTCAGCAAAGACCAGCTCACCAACCTGGTTCACCGGATGCGGTGCAGGGGCCTGCCCATCGCGGGCGGGCCCCTGGGGTACTACTACGCCCAGCATGCCGGGGACATCCTCTCCACCATCCGCTGGCTGGAGAAAATCGTCAAGACCCTGCTGGACTCCATCAATGGGCTGACCAAAGCGATGGAGTCCTTTGGGCCTATGGACGGTGGCGGAAGCGATGGGGGCGATGCTTCTGGCTGACCTTACTTGCAGGCCCCCGCTGAACTGGGTGGGCGGGAAGGGCATCATCCAGGACACCGTCCGGCTGGTGTTCCCGCCCTGGGCGAACCGCAGGGCGGAGCACTTCTGCGGCGGCGCGGGTATCCTCTTTGGCACCCAGCCAAAGCCCGGTGTGCTGGAACTCCTCAACGACTTCGACTGTGACGTGGTCAACTTTTTCGTCTGCCTTCGGGATCGGGTATTCGCGCTGCTGGAGGAGCTGAAATGCTTTCCGCTGCAATCAGAGGAGGAATTCAACTGGCTGAAGAAGTACCTGGCCGGGGAGGAGATCCTGCCCGATTTTTCTTTGGGCGAACTGCGGATCGCCCGCCGCTGGCTGACACCGGAGCAGTACGCCCAGGTGGAGCCACTCATCCAAAGCCGGGCCCAGCTGTGGGACGTCAGGCGGGCCGCAGCCTTTTACAAGGTCAACCGCTGGTGCTTCAACGGTACCATGGACGCCTTTGCCGCCAAACCCGCCCGGCTCCAGCGTTTCTTCCCCACGCTCCTGGCCGCCTCCCAACGGCTGCAGGACGTGGTGATCACCAACCGGGACTTCGAAGCGTCCTTCCGGCTCAACGACAAAGCGGGCACCCTGCACTACTTCGACCCACCCTACTTCCTGACAGAGAAAATGTACCGGCCCCAATTCTCGGAGGAGGACCACCGCCGCCTCCACGACCTCACCTATGAGCCCAAGGGGTATGTGGTGATCTCCTACAGCGACCACGCCTACATCCGGGAGCTGTACCGCAACTGCTACATCCTGTCCTTTGAGCGGGCCAACCCCATGTCCCTGAAAAAAGGGGCAAAGTTCCGGGAACTGCTCCTCACCACCTTCGCCCCCCTGCCTGTTATTGAGGCCAACGGGCAGCTCTCCATGTTTGGGGATCTGCCCCGCGGCCTTGAACTTGTCAACACCCCACACTGAAAAATTGGAGGAAATTCTACATGAAAAACCATCAGAAAAACGTAACCTTTTCCATCCCCGCCGACATGGTGGGGGAAAGCGGCTTCGCCCCGGACTGCGAGATCACGATCCACACCGGGGAGAACCTGCTGGCCGTGGTGCCCCAGGAGATGACCGCCATCCAGCTGGTGCGGGCCCTCAGCTCCCTGACCGCCGTGAGCTGTGAGCTGATCCATGTCCTCCGGGCCGCCTGCGGGGAGTGCGGCGACTGCCAGGACGGCTGCCCCTTTGAGGACGCGCCGGAGCCGGATGCCGAGCTGTCCCAGGACGTGCGGGAGGAGCTGGGCATCCCCCAGGGGCACAAGCTCCGCGTGGAGGTCTGCGGGGATGTGGCCCATGTGTCCGACGCCGGGTACGAGCACGACATCACCGACGTCCCGGCCGCACTGCTGGAGGCGCTGGCCCTGGGCGGGATCTGCCTGGGCCGTTTGGACGAGCTGCTCATCAGCGGCGAGGTGATCTACCATGGCTGAGGCGCTGTACCCCTATTCCCGGGAGGAGGCCAAGCGGGAGGGCGAGCTGGACAGGTGGAAGGAAAGCCACCATGCCAACGTCAAGTGCGCCCGGGACATCGAGAGCCTGATCGCCTCCAACGCAAAAAACGGCCAGTTGGAACCGGGGTGCGCCCGGGCGGCGCTGGACTGGTGGGGCTTCCCCAGGGTGCGGTTTGTGCTGGCCAACAGCCTGATCAGCACCGGGGGGCTGGGCTTTGAACCGGATGACTTGCGCTGGGCGCGATCCACCTTCGTTCCGCCGGATAAAAGCAACGGCGAGTTCAGGATCAAGGAGGACCGGGATATGCTGGCCCGGTTCCTCCAGCAGGTCCACGCCGAGTACCAGGCGCTGGGGATGTTCGGCCCCGAGCACTGCGGCGGCGCGGACCAGGACTACACCGGGAAGGTGCTGATCCTGCGCCCGGACAG
>CATJRT010000054.1 GCA_949742895.1 uncultured Eubacteriales bacterium
GCAACGGATTCCCACGGGCCGCCTGGCCACGCCCCAGAACCACGCCCATCTGGCAATCTTCCTGGCCTCTGAGGAGGCCTGTCAGATTACGGGACAGGCTATTCACGTGGACGGAGGACAGACTTTGCCTTGGGTGGACCGCGACACCTATTTTCAGGGAATTGAGGACTAGCCGCCTCTCTCATCCGGCAGGTGTTTCTTCGGACATCTGTGTAAAATGAGATTCAATCTTTGAAAGGAAGAACATACATGGATTATTTCAAGTACAAGCAGGACGATTTCATCCAGGTGGACGAGGACGGGCGCAAGGTCCTGGCCGTGGACATCCAGCCCGAGAAAGCCTGCATCTTCAACTGCATTGTTTGCAGCCGGGGCAAGACGAAGTACCAGACCCAGTGGCACGACTTCGGCCCCATCGAGGATTCCCTCCAGGGCCTGCGGAAAAAGATCGCGGAGGACAAGCCTGACCTGGTGGAGATCTACGGCCAGGGGGACATCCTGACCAACCTGCACCTGGGCGAGATCATCGACTGCATCCACGACCAGGGCCTGCCGGTGCGGCTGATTACCAACTGCTACCTGCTGGGCATCGACGGCCACATGGAGCTGGCCAACAAGTGCGAGGAGGTGGTGGGCGCCTTCGGCATCGTGGACGAGGAGGAATTCCAGAAGTACCACCGCCCCCTGCCGGAGTTCGGCTTCACCGCCGCCAAGCAGACGGAGAGCATCGCCGCCTTCAGCCAGCAGTACAAGGGCAAGTTCAAGCTCCGGGTCTTTCTCAGCAAGGGCTTCAACGACTCCGACGAAAGCGCCCAGGTCCTGAAGGACGCCGTGGCCCAGATCCGCTACGATTCGCTCTGGGTCGCCAGCACCGCCAAGCTGGGCATCAGCGACGAGCGGGTGGAGGATATTCGGAAGATCATCCAAGGCTAACAGACGCAAACATAGGAAGGAGAATTTTAAATATGGGTTTTCATGAAATGATTCCCCAGCCGAAGATGCTGATTGTCATCGCGGCCTATTTCGTTGTTGTTTTCATTTTCGCGTTCCTGGCAAAGAAAAAGGAAAACCGCAAGAGCATCAAGGACTTCGCCCTGGCGGGCAAGGGCCTGGGTTCCTTTATCCTGATGGCGACCTTCATGGCCTCCTGGATGGGCGGCGGCGCCGTGGCCGGCAGCATCAACTCCATCGCCTATTCCTCCGGCCTGTTCCCCTCCATCTGCTACGCCTCGGGCAGCATCCTGGCCATTGTGATCCTTTACATGATCGGGCCCTTCGTCCGCAAGCGGGGCAAAATCACAACGGCGGCGCTGATTGAGGACAGCTACGGCACAAACGCCCGGGTTCTCTCCGGCGTCATCATCGCCCTGGCCAGCTTCTCCATCGTCTCCTATCAGCTGCGGGCCATGGGCATCGTGCTGAACGCCACCACAGGCTTTGACATCCAGTTGATGACGGTCATCGCCTGCGTGGTGGTCATCATCGCCACGGCCTCGGGCGGCCTGAGCTCCGTGGTGAAAATCGACGCGTTTTCCGTCTGCGTCATGCTGGCCGGCCTGGTCTGCGCCTTCGCCTTTATCCTGCCCCACGTGGGCGGCTGGAGCTGGGTGGTGCAGAGAACCGCGGAGACCGCTCCCGACGGTCTCACCTTTACCGCCGGCTGGACCGCGAAGGACTACCTGGCCAACTACGCGCCGGGCTTCCTGCTGGCCCTGGGCGATCAGAACCTCTATCAGAGAATGGCCGCCGCCAAGGAGGACAAGAGCGTACAGGTAGGTATGATCGGCTGGGCCCTGGGTACCATCATCGTGCTCCCCTCCGTTTCGGTGCTGTCCTATATTGGCCGCCTGTACTTCGGCAGCAACATCATCCCCTCTCAGTCCTTCATCGCCCTGTCCACTGTGTGCCCCTGGATCATCGGCGGACTGATGATGGCCTCCTGCACCGGCTTCATTCTCACCACCGCGAATTCCTATCTGCTCTCCGGCTCCGCCAACCTGGCCACGGACGTGTTCCCCCACTTCAAAAAGGACGCCTCCGACGAGCAGATCGTCAAGGTCACCAAGCTCTGCATCGTGATCTTCGGCTTCGCGTCTATGATCCTGCTGAACTTCTTCCCCAGCATCCTGGCCATTCAGTATTGGGCCAGCACCATCGTCGGCGCCGGCATCAGCCCGGCCCTGCTGGCCTCCGTCGTCTGCCCGGATAAGGTGACCAAATGGGGCGGCATCACCTCCATGGCCGGCGGCACGCTTCTGACCATCGGCTGGGAAATGGCGGGACAGCCCTTCGGCCTCGCCACGGTTCTGGTGGCCTTCCCGGTTTCCGTCGTCCTGCTGGTTGTTGTCTCCGCGCTCACGAAGAAAAGCTCTCCTGTCACCGGCGCGTAAGTGATGACGGCGCTTCCCGGTTGACACGCAGCCGGGAAGCGCCTTTCTTTCATCAATCGAACAAACAGAAAGGCGGGACCCCCCTTGAATATTTCAAGATCCATCCAAGCTGTGGATACCCATACCTCCGGAGAGGCCACCCGAATCATCACTGGCGGTCTGCCGGTTTTAAAGGGCGGCACCATGATGGAGAAAAAACAGTATTTCCTAAGCCATAATGACAGCATTCGCAGAACCTGTATGCTGGAGCCCCGAGGTCATGCCAATATGTTCGGCGCAGTCATCACCGAGCCCGCCGATCCCAGCTGCGATTACGGTGTAATCTTTCTGGACGGCGGAGGCTGCCTGAACATGTGCGGTCACGGGACCATCGGCGTTTCCACCGCCCTGGTGGAGTTGGGCATGGTAGAGGTTTCCGAGCCCTATACCAACCTGCGGCTGGAAACACCCGCCGGTCCTGTGGCGGTCCGGGTGCGTGTCGAAAACGGACGCGCGATAGAGGTAACTTTCCGAAATGTGCCCGCCTTTGTGTACCAGAAGGACGTGTCGGTGGAGGTTCCCGGATTGGGTGCCATTACGCTGGATATCGCCTTCGGCGGCAGCTTTTTCGGTATCGTCCACAAGGACCAGCTGGGGATCGACGAGCTTACCCCCGCCAATCTACCCGGTATCGTGCCCAAGGCCCTGGCCCTCCGGGAGAGCCTGAACCGCCAGGTGGAGATTTGCCATCCCCTGCTGGACATCACCGAGGTAGACCTGATTGAGATCTACGGCCCGCCCAAGGACCCGGACGCCGATGTACAGAACACGGTGGTCTTTGGGCAGGGGCAGGTGGACCGCTCCCCCTGCGGGACGGGGACCTGCGCCAAGCTGGCCGTCCTCACGGCAAAGGGCAAGCTGGAGCTGGGTCAGGAATTTGTTCATGAGAGCATTCTGGGCACAACGTTCCGCGCCCGGGCTCTGGAGCGGACGCGGGTCGGAGCCTATGACGCCATTGTTCCGGAGATCACCGGCTCGGCATATATCACCGGCTTCAACGACCTGCTCATGGACGAGCTGGACCCCTTCAAAAACGGCTTTGTCCTTTGAACACAAACAAAAATGGAGGTATTGTAAATGGACGCTCAGGCCGAGGTCAGGAGTATCCGGGTAACAAAAGAATTAGGACCGGAGACCTTTTTGTTCCCCCTTATTTTTTTCAGCCTTTTTGCCCTTTTTGTCAGCCAGATGGGGCTGGCCAACGCCCTCAACACCATGATGAACACGGCCTATCAGCTTCTGATGGACACAGTGCTCTATATCACGGCCATCTGTGTCATCATGGGGGCTGTGTCGGCGCTACTGTCGGAGTTCGGCTTTGTCTCCCTGGCAAACCGCATCCTCCAGCCCCTGATGCGGCCCATTTACGGCCTGCCCGGCGCGGCCTCCCTGGCTGTGGTCACCACCTTCCTCTCCGACAACCCCGCCATTCTCACCCTGGCGTACGATCAGTATTTCCGCCACTACTTCAAGGCCTATCAGTTTCCCGCCCTGACTAATCTGGGAACCGCCTTCGGCATGGGGCTCATTGTCTGCACGTACATGTACAGCCTCTCCCCGGTGATTGGTCCGGGCACGGGAACCGCCGTGATCGTGGGCCTGGCCGGCGCCGTGGTGGGCAGCATCGTCAGCACCCGGCTGATGCTGATCTTCACAAAGAAGGTCTTTGGAACGGAGGCGCAGGTGGCCTCCAGCATGGGCGAGGACGCCGGAGTGCCCCAGAATATGCGCCCCATCCGGGAGGGCGGCATTGGCAGCCGGGTCATGGCGGCCCTTTTGGAGGGCGGCCACAGCGGCGTGAAAATGGGCGTCAGCGTAGTGCCCGGCGTGCTGGTAATCTGCACGATGGTCATGATGCTCATCAACGGCCCCGCCGAGGGAGGGCTGTACACCGGCTCGGCCTATGAGGGAATCCGGCTTCTGCCCATGCTGGCGGAGAAGATCGACTTCATTCTGAACCCCCTGTTTGGGTTTTCCTCCGCCGAGGCCATCGGCGTGCCCGTCACAGCTCTGGGCGCGGCGGGGGCCGCCGTCAGCCTCACCGCCACTCTGGCGTCCCAGGGCCTGGCCTCCGCCGAGGATGTGGCGGTATTCACGGCCATGTGCATGTGCTGGAGCGGGTATCTCAGCACCCACGCCTCCATGATGGACAGCCTGAACTGCAAGGAACTCATTGGAAAAGCCATCATCAGCCACACAGTGGGCGGGATCTGCGCCGGCGCGGCGGCACACTGGCTCTTTGTGCTGGTCTCCATGGTGCTGTAACAGCGATTTACCGCTAGAAGAAAGGAAGGACTTCCATGATTGAAAAAAGACTTTTGGAACTCGGCATCCAGTTGCCGGAGGATACGCCGCCCAAGGCCATGTACATTCCTATCAAGCAGGTCGGAAACCTCCTGTTTGCCTCGGGGCAGATTCCCACGCGGGACGGAAAGCTGATCCTCACCGGAAAGGTGGGTGCCGAGGTGTCCCTGGAGGAGGCCCAGGACTGCGCGCAGCTGTGCGTCATCAACCTGCTCTCCGCCCTCAAGGCGTACTTGGGCGATTTGGACCGGATCAAAAACGTGGTGAAGGTACAGGCCTTTGTCAGCAGCGCCGTGGGGTTTGACTGCCAGCACCTGGTGATTAACGCCGCCTCCCA
>CATJRT010000055.1 GCA_949742895.1 uncultured Eubacteriales bacterium
CCAACACCATGAACCAGCTGTTCGCGGCCTACTCCACCGGCAAGGACAACAAGGAGCTGATGTCCATCCTGGGCGAGGCGGCGCTGACCCCTACCGACCTGCTGTACGCCAAATTCGCAGATGAGTTTGAGAAGCGTTACGTCAACCAGGGCTATGAGGAGAACCGTTCCATCGAGGAAACGCTGGAGCTGGGCTGGGAGCTGCTGTCCATCCTGCCCACCGCCGAGCTGAAACGTATCAAGCAGGAGTATATCGACAAGTATATGCCCAAGAAAGACCAGTAAAGGAGGGGTTAGGACATGGCAAACACCGTCGTCAACCCCACCCGAATGGAGCTTACCCGCTTGAAAGGCAAGCTCAAGACCGCCCAACGGGGCCACAAGCTGCTGAAAGACAAGCGGGATGAGCTGATGAAGCAGTTCCTGGACACTGTGCGGGAGCTGCGGGCCCTGCGTACCCAGGTGGAGGAGGAGCTGATGCGGGTTCACGGCTCCTTCACCGTGGCCTCTGCCCTGATGAGCGGCCAGGCCATGGAGCAGGCGCTGATGTACCCCAAGCAGTCTGTGGAGCTGACCATGAGCTTCCAGAACATCATGAGCGTCAACGTGCCCGTCTACCACTATCAGACCCGTACCGACGACACCAGCGACATCTTCCCCTACGGCTTTGCCGCAACCAGCGGCGAGCTGGACGGGGCGGTGGCCGCACTGGGGGACGTGTTCCAGTCCATGCTGAAGCTGGCCCAGACCGAGAAGGCCGCTCAGCTCATGGCAGAGGAGATCGAAAAGACCCGCCGCCGCGTCAATGCGCTGGAGTACGTGGTTATCCCCGAGACCCAGGAGAACATCCGCTATATTTCCATGAAGCTGGATGAAAACGACCGTTCCACTACCACCCGGCTGATGAAAGTCAAGGATATGCTTCTGGCTGAGGCTCTGGAGGAAAAGCGGGCTGCGGACACCAAGGCCATCCGCGCCTTCGGCGGCGATCCCGGAGAACCGCAGCAGATCTAACCGTCCAGTCCGCAACGGCTCTGAGACTCTTATACCGCCGCCGGAATCATTCCCGGCGGCGGTATAAATTTAGGAGAGAAGGAAAAACAGTATGAAACGATTTGCTACCATGCTGCTGGCCCTGGTGATGTGTTTCAGCATTGCCGTCCCGGCCAGCGCCCAATCCACCGCACCCAGTAAGAAGGACAGTATGCCCGCCCTGGAGTCCAAGAACATCAGTGGGGAGGACTACACCACCTGGGCAGACACGGTTAAGTCCTACCTGTACGAGAACGGAGAGGGCGGTCTGACCCGTGTGGAATGTACCGGAGGCCAGCGCATCACCCACTACGAATATGTCAACGGCGAGCTGCAATCCTGGGTGGAGAACGTCCCGATCACCATCGTGGCGGAGGACTATGACAGCTCCTACCGTTGCATTTCCAGCCGCACCATCCCTATGGAGCTGTCCATCTGGGGCGGGTTCTACGCTGGGAAGGATTACAACTTTATCATCTTCGGCCAGAGCAATCAGGAAGAGGATGACAGCAAAGAGGTCATCCGGGTGGTCAAGTATGACAAGGACTGGAACCGCCTGGGCCAGGCCAGCCTGAAGGACGCCAACACCACCGTGCCCTTTGACGCAGGCTCCCTGCGCTGCGACGAATATAACGGCTACCTCTACATCCGCACCTCCCATGAGATGTACACCACCTCCGACGGCTATAACCACCAGTCCAACATGACGCTGGCAGTGCGGGAGAGCGACATGACCATCACCGATTCCTATTATGACATCATGAACAATGCCTACGGCTATGTCAGCCATTCCTTCAACCAGTTCATCATCGTGGATGAGGAGGGAAAGGCCGTCTGTCTGGATCACGGCGACGCCAGTCCCCGGGGCATGGCCTTTACCAAGTACTACGCCGACGCCGGGACAGGCAAATTTACCGGAAACCTGTACAGTCAGTGGTGTAGCTATGCCAACCTGTGCGCATTTGCCGACAATTCCGCCAACTATAACATCACCGGGGCCTCTATAGGTGGCCTGGCCGAAAGCCGGGACTGCTATATCTTCGCCTACAACTATGACGGCATCGGCGGCGGAGGGGAGCGTTATCCCTACTTCCACTACATGGACAAGGCCACCGGCAAGAGCTGGCAGGTGAAGATTAATCTGCCCGGCTGCACCACCCCCATGCTGGCGGCCACCGGCCTGGACGGGGGGTATATGCTGTGGAATGCCAAGAGCGGCAGTACAGTCAGCGACACCCTGTATTACCTTCACTACGGCCCGGACGGCGCACCTGAGCAGTACAAGACCGCCAAGGCCCCGCTGTCTGAGTGCCAGCCCATTTACCACGACGGTAAGGTGGTGTGGTACGTCACCGACAACGGCGCCCCCACCTTCTATACGCTGGACGAGTCCGGGGTGGAGAAGAAGATCACCAGCGCCAAGAGCGCCTTTACCGATATGTCCGACAAGGCGTTCTATCTGGATCCGGTGGTGTGGGCGGTGAACGCAGGCGTCACCAACGGCACGGGGGACGGCAGTACCTTCTCCCCCAATAAAGCCTGCACCCATGGCGAGATCCTGACCTTCCTGTGGCGTGCCGCCGGGGCGCCAGAGTCCAGCGCCCAGCCTCCCATTGCCATGGAGGGCGGCGAGTTCTATTATCAGGCTGCAAAGTGGGCGGCGGAAAAGGGAATGATCGACAGCGGCTTCAATCCCAAAGCCAACTGCACCCGGGCGGCCGCAGTGAAGTATATCTGGCAGGCCTTTGGCCAGCCCGCCGTTAGCTATGACGGACGCTTTACCGACATTTCTGACGGTTCACCCTATGCCGCAGCGGTGGCGTGGGCGCTGAAGGCGGGGGTGACTACCGGTGCGACAGCCACTACGTTTAACCCCGACGGCATCTGCAACCGTGGGCAGATTGTCACCTTCCTGTTCCGTGCCATGCAGGGCCAGTGAGCGTGAAAAACCCAGTGCAAATGCACTGGGTTTTTCCGTTCATCCTTCCAGGTGGAAGGGTCATGTACCGTCCTGCTCCAGCAGGCTCCTGAGCTGGCGGCACCGGGTCTGACAGCCCTCGACCAGCGCCTGATACAGCTCCAGCAGATTGGGGTCGTCCCAGCTATCCGCCGCCGTGCGGAAGGCGGTTTCCTGTCTCTGCTCCGTCTGGTGCCGTGTGCGCAGCGCTCCCCAATAGGACGGGATAGCCGGGGCGGACAGCAGCTCGCTGGGCCAGTACCGCAGGCCGGTGAGCAGAAAATAGGCCGCCGACAGCTTCCGGGCATTCCGGTGCAGCGCCCCCGCCATGCTGTTGAGGGTGCGGGCATCGTTTCCTCTGGCGCGTTTGGCAAGATGCCGGTAAAACTGCCAGCCCTCCAGGGCCTCCATCACCTGCCGCCGCAGGCAGGCGGTGCGGTCTGAGGTCTCCTGGGGCTCCTCCCACAGGTGGGGCAGATCGCTGTCCCGATGGGGGCCGTCGGCGGCGGGCAGCTCCCCCGGTTCCACCGGCGGCGCCGGAGCGGGCTGTTCCTCTGCGGACGGCGCCGGGGCGGGCTGCTCCTCCATGGGCTGTGCCGGGACGGGCGCTTCTTCTGCGCCCTGGCGCTCACACTTTTTGGGGGCGCCCTCTCCCTGGCGGAGCAGTGACTCCAGGCATTCGCAGGACAGGTCGCCCTGCATATTGGGGGGGATGCTCTCGATAGGGCACTGGGCGTTATCCCGGCCGGCCATCACCCGCTGCCATACACGCTGGAATATCTCCTGGCTCTCCACTGCGCATGGGATGATATCTTCCATGTTCACACCTCCTTTGCCCTTTATCCTATGAGCCGGGGCTGGAAATTGCCATCGTTCCGCGCTAATTTCTTTATATTGACAGGCGGGGCGGGGCGTGATATACTGCTATAAAACATAGAGAAAAACTATGAATTTGAAAAACTGCACAGGAGCATACAGCTATGTTGGAATTGAAGCGCTTGGCCTTCTCCGTGGAGGAGGACGCCGGACAAAAGGAAATACTGCGGGATGTGTCGCTGACGGTACCGGACGGCGCGTTTTGGGTCATCACCGGGCCCAACGGCGGCGGCAAGACCACCTTGGCCCGCACCATTATGGGGCTGAACCAGCCCACCTCCGGCCAGATTATCTGGAA
>CATJRT010000056.1 GCA_949742895.1 uncultured Eubacteriales bacterium
GGCCTACGCCACCACCATCCACAAGAGCCAGGGGAGCGAGTACCACACGGTCATCATCCCCATCCTCAAGGACCAGTACATCATGCTGCGCCGGAACCTCATCTATACGGCGGTTTCCCGCGCGAAGCGGCAGGTCGTCCTGGTGGGGCAAAAGCAGGCGCTCTATATCGCCATTGATAAAAACGACATCGACCAGCGCAACACCCTTTTGGCCGACCGGATCGTTTCCTACTACCGGCAGATGAACGCCGGAAAGAGAAAAAATTCTGCTTAGGACCTGTCAGTTTTTGAAGACTGGCGGGCTGATTATTTTATGAGAGGAGCTTTCAGAATGAACGCGAACGCAACCGGAATGTACAACGACGCCGCCCTGCGGCCGAACCTCTACCAATCGGGGTTTGACCCCCGGCAGTTCCTTCGGCTGAACACCAACGAGGAGGGCCGGCGGGAGGGGGCCCTGGACACCGCCTTCAAGAAGCTGTGGTTTCGGACCATCTACCCCAACGGGCGCATCTGCACCACGGTTTTGGAAAAGGATGAGCGGCACATCTGCATCAATGCCAGGGTCTATGCCGACCGCATGGACCCGCCGGAATCCTATCTGGCGGAGGGCAAGGCGGAACGGTTCGCTCCGGGCGATCCCGCCTCTGCCAAACCCTATGAGCTGTACTTCGCCGACTGGGCGGAAACGGTGGCCATCGGCCGGGCGCTGACCAACGCCGGCTTTGATGTCCCCTTTGTCAATGTCCTCCAGGACGGACTGCTGCTTGACCCCTTCACCGGGGAGGTATTGGAAGAAAACGGCGGCCAGGCCGCTGCCCCTGCCCCGGCTCCCCAGCCGGCGGCACAGGCAGCGCCGCCCCGGCAGTATTCCAATGTGACCGCGCCGCCGGTACAGATCCCTGCACAGCAGGCAGCTGCACCGGCTACACAGCGGCAGCAACCTCCTCAGAAACTGGGCATGGCAACATCGCAGCAGCCGGGAACCCCCGCGGCCACACAGCCGCTCCAGGAGCCCCGCAACGCGGAGGAGGCCATGAAAATGCCGCTGGAGTGGGCCAAAAACTACCGAATCACCGTGGGTATCCACACCGGGAAGACGCTGAGCGAGGTGGCGATGATCGCCCCCGGCGCTCTGGACTGGTATCTTAAAAAATACAGCGGCAACGATTTCAAGCTGCGCGCCGCAGCCCAGATCCTCATGGATCACGCCATGGCGCAGGCCGGATGAGGGCCGTTTGCGAGGTGACGAGTTATGGGGGCGCCCTATCGGGACAGTATGCCCTTTACCATTCAGGATGTTCTGAACAATCTGGGACTGCCTGTCAAGGCGGAGAAGCGCGGCGTCCTGATCCTGGACTGCCCCTTCTGCCTGGGAAAGAACGGCCAGCCCGACCACCATGGGCACATGGAAATCGACCTGGCCAGGGACCGGTACCGCTGCCACCGGTGCGGACGCATGGGCGGCAAGCTGGACCTGTACATGGCGGGACACCCCAATGTGCTGGATGCCAAACAGGCGTACCGGGAGATGATGGAATACCTGGAGGGCCCTCGAAAGGGGGCTCCCAGGTTCATCCCCCAGGCCCTTTCTCTGCCTCCCAGTCCGGAAACGGAGAAAAGGGCCTCGGTACAGCAGCTCCACGAGACCTACTCCGCCCTGCTGGAAATGCTCACCCTCACCAGCACCCACCGGCAAAATCTGCGGGACCGGGGGCTGGAGGACGGTGAGATTGACAGGCTCACCTACCGGAGCGTTCCGGCGGTGGGCCAGCGCAGGCTGGCGGCGGAGCTGCTGGGAGCAGGCTGCACCCTGGAGGGCGTACCCGGCTTCTATCTGGACGAGAAGGATCGGTGGACACTGTACACCTGGCGTTCCGGGATCATCATGCCGGAACGGGACAGCGCGGGCAGGATACTGGGCCTCCAGGTCCGCAAGGACCAGGCGGGAAAGCACAAGTGCTACTGGATCACCGGAGCGAAGCAGAAGCTGGGGGCGCCTCACGCCTGCGGCCTTCACTTCGCCCGGCCCCAGGCTGCCCGCCAGACAGGAGCGGCCTATCTTACCGAGGGGATCATGAAAGCGGATATTGCCGCCTGGTTTTCCGACCGCTGTTTTCTGGCGGTGCCGGGCGTCAGCCATTACAGCGCGGTGCGAAACGCCCTGCCCGCCTGTCGGGAGCTGGGCATTCATACCGTGCTGATGGCCTTTGACATGGATATGTACGAGAATCCGGCAGTAGCAAACTGCTTTCAGGCCATCCGGGATATTTTGCGGGAGGAAGGGTTTCAGGTGAAGCAGATCACCTGGGACCGCGCCTTCAAGGGTATCGATGACTACTTAAAGGGGCAGATCATCCGCCCCGACTAATTTGAGAGGAGGATCAGAATGGGTTTTGTAATTTGGCAAAGGGAGAGTTCGTTTTGCATCCGTAAGGAGTATTTTGCAGGGCTTGTCAAGGCCGCTATCCAGCGGTTTCCCGACCTGTTCGACGAAATGAGTTCCGTCCGTGATATTTTCAAAGAGTTTGATTTCGAGGTGGATAAGGACGCGGAGGGAAACCTCAGCGACATCGTATTCACTGGCGAGAAAACAAGATATGAGGAGGAGTTTTTTGAAACCCTTGCCCCTTTCGTGGAGGCGGGTTCTTTTGTATCCTTCTACGGGGAGGACAACAGCATCTGGCGCTACTGCTTCGATGGCAAGCAGTGCCGCTACGAAACACCGCTGCTTATCTTCCCGGAAAACTCAAAAGCACTGAAAGAGGGACAGTCGGTTTGCCGCCTGCCCTTTTCCATTCAGGGAGAAATTGAGCTTCACGCCGCGTCCCGGGAGGAAGCCGATGTGGTTCTTAGACTCTTCCGTTCGGAGGATTTCCTTTCACACCTGCTGACGCAGTTTCAGAAAAACGGGATCGGGAGTTATCTCCGGCTCGATGAAATGAAGAAGGTGGAGGGATAAACCATGCGCTTATTCCGTGACATGACAGAAAGCCGTTCCCTCTCCATAAAAAATATCCTGTCGGGGAAGCCGGAATGGCTGAATCCGTTCCAGCGTGCCCAGCTGAAAAAGGCGCAGGAGCAGCAGCTGTCCTCCGAATTCATCGCCGTTATCGCAACGGGGTACTCGGATATGGGGCGGCTTGGGACCCGCAGCGCCAGAGAGATGAGGCAAATCCGCCGGCTCCTGGTCTGCTACCGGATGCGCTTCTCCTGCGTCGGCCTGCTTGCTCTCAGTGACGAGTGCCTTTCCCTGTATGCCAAGGGCTTTGAGCGCGACCTGCCGTTTCGGCACATCTGGTCGGTGGTCAGCTGGTATCAGGAGGATGTCCGCAGGCTTCAGGACGCCAGCCTCTGGATGGATCGGCGGCAGCAAAAGAAGCTGCTGCTGGGGGCCTATAAGGATGCGTTGCGGACCTTGTCCTACTATGCGGCCGCAGCTGCCTGACAGAAACAATCGGCCCACGGGGGTCCGGGAAACCGGGCTCCCTGAGCCGCAAATGAAGGAGGTTATCTAATGCACATTCTACACAGCATATTGGTCCACCTGCCCGGAGATGTTCCGGCAAACGAGGGGGAATCCCGTGAGAAGTATCTGGAGCGGATCCGCTCTTATGCGGAGGAAGAAACCGATGAATTTTATGAATCTGCCTATGACTGGCGTGAAACAGCTACCGCCGGGGGATGGGCCGACGAATACCCGGAGAATGTCCTCCTCGGTTCCGAGGATGGAAAGAAGCTGATTCGGGAACTGAAAAGAGTTCAGGAATCCCAGACCCAGGAAATCAAGTGTAACATGGCTCAGCTGGTTCACTGTTTTGGAGACCAGCTGAGCGGCATTGTATCCGGGATCCAGAAAGGCTCTGTGAGGGGCACTCCCATACAAGCATCCTACTATGCTTTCCTGCTGAAAAAGATGGCTAAGCTGTTGGATGGCGAGTATTTCTACGATTCCTGTTTCTATGATACGGCGGAATACACTGCCAGGTTGAATGAAGCCACCATAGCAAAGGTCCAGGAAAGACCCCAGGATTGGGCGCTGGTCTTCTTTGATTATCATTTTTGAAATGAGGGGATGGAATGAAAGATTCAAACGATAAGTACATCCGCTGGCTGGAAGACTACTGCCACTATTGCGGCAACCAGCTGAACAGCTGGGATGTCAAGGTAAGCAAGGCGCTGGGGTATTTGAAGTATCATTGCTGTGAAAGGTGTATCGCCAAGGAGTACGACCGCACCCTCCCGGAGCTTCGGAATGTGATGGAAGAATACTTTGGAATGCGGCCCTGTAAGGGGATATGAAATGGACGAACTGAATAAACTCACCCAACGGCTTTTCTCTGAGGGATACACAAAGGAAAACCACCCCGATGGTGTTCGGCCCTTCGACCCCTTTTATGGCGGATTTACCTACCAGCCGAAAACACTCTATCAGCTGGTCTTTGAAACACCTTGCGGGCTTTTGGTAGAGGGAGGACACTTTGTCGGCGGCGTGATGAGTTTTATGGGGATCCATTGGATGCCGGAAAACAACAATCCTGTCGTCGCCTGCCCTCATTTTACCAACGCTCCTTGTGAGCAGAATCATCCTCTTCTGTGGGAACGGCGCGGCGAAATACGGCACTGCGCCTGCCGTCTGACCGACCGGCCTTACTCCTATGAGCAGAGCCTGGACAAAGCCCATGAGGAGGTTTGGGAAGAAGCAGATACTCTGTTTGAAGCCTTCCGCCTTCAAAAACAGGGGCGGGCCTGCAAACACAGGAGCCGGTACGACCGGATGGAAAAGCAGTGGAGGATGTTCTATGACCCCATCGACTGTGCGCGGGAGGGATTCTGCAATTACTGTGATGTCCTGCAAAGCGAGTTGTCCCCTAAAAAGGGTAATGTCTTCTACGATGTCAAAATCAGCAGGACACAAAAGGGCGTGGGACTTTTCCCGGATGAAACCGTTGTTTCCATGGTCAAGGGGAAAAAGCTGCTGGACAGCTCCGCTTCTTTGACACTCTGTGAAGCAATCGTCCGATGTTGCGGTGCCCAGATCCAGGATAAGGAGGAAAGCCGAAGTTATAGGGA
>CATJRT010000057.1 GCA_949742895.1 uncultured Eubacteriales bacterium
CATCTTCAGCCGCTTGTTTTCATATTTGTACTCCGCAAGTGTTTTTGATGGTTTACGGCCACGTTGCTTTGATTTGAGGCAATAGCTCCATTGTATGCTGATATTTCCTCGCCATAAGTTACACCCCCTGATGTAGTTCGTTTTTCCTACATCAGGGGGCGTTTGTCTATTGTCCGTTTTTACTGGGGCGATGCAAGCAGCGCACGGGGGCTTTTAGTCATTTTTGCCAGGGCCACTTCTTCTTTTTCTTTGCTTCCGGCTCCTTTTTTGGCGGCGTTTGACTGCTTTGGAGCCGGGCCAGGGCGTCCTTGGCCCGCTTGCTGCCCTTGTCCGCTGCCTGGCGGTACAGCGCAAGAGCCTTTTGCAGGTCCTTTTTGACCCCCTTACCCTCCTCGTAGCACTCTGCCAGGGAGCCAGTACCGTCCGGGTAGCCGCCCTCGTGGGCCCTGGTGTACAGCTCGACAGCCTTGGCGATGTCCTCGTCCACTCCATAGCCGTTTTCATAGCACTCGCCCAGCAGGTATTCCGCCCGGTGATAGCCCTTCTGAGCGGCCCCGGCAAACCACTTCGCCGCCTCGCCGTCGTCCTCTGCGGTGCCGATGCCGCGGTAGCAGCAGTAGCCCAGGTTGCACATGGCCCGGACGTTGCCCCGCTCGGCCGCCTGGCGGTACAGCTCCACGGCGCGGGCCTTGTCTGCCTCCACCCCGTAGCCAAACTCGTAGCACACGCCCAGGGAGCAGGTGCCGGGGCTGTGGCCCGCCTCGTGGGACCTGGTATACAGCTCCACGGCGCGGGCCTTGTCCTCCGCTACGCCCCGGCCGTACTCATAGCACTCGCCTAAAAGCTGCATGGCACGGCCGCTGCCCTGGGAGGCGGCCTTCTCGAACCATGCTGCGGCCTGCTCCTCGTCCTCCTCCATGCCGATGCCGCAGTAATAGCAGTAGCCCAGGTTGCAGGCGGCCCGGACGTTGCCCCGCTCGGCCGCCTGGCGGTACAGCTCCACCGCCTTTTGCTTATCCATCTCCACCCCGTCGCCGAATTCGTAGCACACGCCCAGGGCGCAGGTGGCGGAGACATAGCCGCCCTCGTGGGCCTGCCGGTAGAGCTGGGCGGCGCGCTTCACGTCCTGCTCCACGCCATAGCCGTTCTCATAGCATTCGCCCAGCAGGAACTGCGCCCGGGACTGGCCCGCCTCGGCGGCTTTGGTGAACCACTTCACCGCTTCCGCATCGTTTTCCTCCACGCCGATGCCCTGGTAGTAGCAGAAGCCCAGGTTGCACTGGGCCCGGACGTAGCCCTGCTCCGCCGCGATGCGGTACAGCTCTACCGCCTTGGCCCTGTCCATCTCCACCCCGGTGCCCAGCTCGTAGCACAGGCCCAGGGAGCAGGTGCCGGGAGCGTGGCCCGCCTCATGGGCGCGGAGGTACAGCTCCGCCGCCCTGGCCTCGTCCTGTTCCACGCCGTAGCCGTTGTCATAGCACTCGCCCAGAAGCTGTATGGCGCGGGGGTAGTCCTGCTCGGCGGCCATGGTAAACCACTTCACCGCTTCCGTGTTGTTTTCCTCCACGCCGATGCCCTGGTAG
>CATJRT010000058.1 GCA_949742895.1 uncultured Eubacteriales bacterium
CATCTCCTTGGTGCTGGTGGTATTGGTGTTCTCCGTCATCGGCGGAGTGCTGTTTGCCATGGCTTGGGTGGCGGTGGATCAGGTGCGCACCCTGTTCGACAACCGCCAGTCGGTGCTGGAAAGCCTGCTGAACGTGCTGGCCGGGGTGGGCGACAGCCTGCGTGTCTGGCTGGAGGGGTTCGGCGACCTCCTGCCGGACCGGGTGCTGTCCATCGGCGAGGACCTGATGGATTCTCTGGTGGGCTGGCTCCAGGGTCTGGACGTATCCGGCTGGCTGGCCCAGATGGCGGGGCAGGGCCCCAGCCTCGTCACCCGTATGTCCAGCTTTGCCGTAGCTCTGGTGGTGTTCATGATGGCCAGCTACTTTATCACTGGAGACTATCCCAGGATGCGCTTTCTCATCACTGACCGGGTGCCTGCCGCCGCACGGGACTTCTGCCGCTCGGTGAAGGAAATTTTCATGAACGCCTTCGGCGGCTATGTGAAAAGCCAACTCCTGCTGTCCCTGGGGGTATTCATCATCCTCACCATCGGCTTTCTGTTCATGCGCCAGCCCTACGGCCTGCTGCTGGCCTTCGGCCTGGCGGGGTTGGACTTTATCCCCATCATCGGCGCAGGCACCGTTATGGTGCCCTGGGCGGTCATCGACATGATCCTGCGGCAATATGGCGAGGCTGCGGCGCTGATGGCGGTATGGGGCGTCATCGTGCTGTTCCGCCGCTTTGCCGAACCGAAGATTCTGGGCGACCAGACCGGGCTGTCTCCCATCCTCTCCTTGCTGGGCATCTATGTGGGGATGCAGGTGGGGGGCGTGCTGGGCATGGTGGTGGGGCCGCTGCTGCTGCTGGTGCTCATCAATCTGGCCAAGCTGGGCATATTCCGTCCCGTGCTGGATGACCTGCGCTTGGCCACCGAGGACATATCCGCCATTCTTCGCTCCGGCAGGCAATCGAATCACGGTCAAACGCCGTAAGGGTTTCCTAATCGGACCCATTTTCAGCTTTTTTTCAGCGTAAATTCAAAATCATTTTGGCTGCATGACACATTTTGGACATAATTTCAGGGTATTATCCTTACAGTGACAGGGACACGGCGGCCTACGTCCCGCCGCCCCGCAAGTATGTTTTTCACATGGAATCTGAAAGGAGCAATTACCATGTATGACCAGAATCAGTTCAACAACGGCCAGTTCAATCAGGAAAGCGGCGCTTACCATTACAGCTTCGTCCCACTCCAGGACGAACCCCAGACCAACCCCACTTCCGAACCCGTCCCGCCCCAGCCTCCCCGTAAGAAAAAGGGCTTCGCGGGCAAGGCGGTAGCCCTGGCACTGTGCTGCGCCCTGGTGGGCGGCGGCGCAGGCGTAGGAGGCGCGGCGGCCTACAGCGCCCTTACCGCCGGGCAGAACTCCGGCAATGAAACCGTCATCTACCGCAACGAGACCACCCCCACTCCGGTGAAGGTGGTCCAGGCCGACGGACTGACCCCCATGAGCTTGAGCGAGATCTACGCTTCTTACGCCGATGCCTGCGTATGCATCACAGTAGAGGCCATCGTCCAAAACGGCTGGTATCAGCAGTCCGCCACCGGAGCGGGCTCCGGCTTCATCATCAGCGATGACGGCTACATCGTCACCAACTATCACGTCATCGATGGGGCCAGCTCCATCAAGGTCACTTTGAACAACGGCGACACCTACGACGCCAAGCTGGTGGGCGGCGAGGAGCTGAACGATGTGGCGGTGCTGAAAATCGATGGTGTGTCCGGCCTGAAAACCGTGGTGCTGGGCGACTCCGACGACGTAGTAGTGGGCGAGACGGTGTGTACCATCGGCAACGCCCTGGGCACCCTGTCCTTCTCCCAGACCTCCGGCCATGTGTCCTCCACCGGGCGCTCCATCACCATGAGCGACGGCACCGTGATGACCAACATGATCCAGACCGACTGCACCATCAACTCCGGCAACTCCGGCGGCCCGCTGTTCGACAGCTACGGCCGGGTCGTGGGCATCACCTCCGCCAAGCTGTCCAATAACGGCCAGTCCTCCCAGGCCAGCATCGAGGGCATCGGCTTCGCCATCCCCATCAACGACGTCATCGGCATCATCACTGACTATATGAAGTTCGGCTACGTCACTGGCCGGCCCTATATGGGCATTTTGGAGCCCCGGGACATCAGCGACTACGCCCAGACCTTCGGCTGGCCCAACGGCGTGTACGTTACCGGCATCGACGAGGGCTCCTGCGCCGAGAAAGCCGGCCTGAAGCCGGGGGACATCATCACCAAAATTGACGACACGGAGATCACCGGCGTCAACCAGATGGTGTCGGTGAAGAACAGCTACAGGGCAGGGGACACCGTAACGCTGGAGGTATACCGCTCCGGCGGGACCCTCACCTTGACCCTCACCTTCGACGAGCAGACCAACAACACCGCCCAGTCCTCCGGGGGGCAGAACCAGCAGCCCCAGGCCCCCAATCCGCAGCCCACCATGAGCGGCGGCTACAACCAGGACGACCTCCCCTTCCAATACGGTGACGGGGACAGCAATAACGGCTATTACGATCCCTACAACAGCTTTCCGTGGAGCTACTTCTTCGGCAGATAAGCAAACGGCCCGCAGGCTTGACCTGCGGGCCGTTTCCCACTGTCACGCTTTGCAGGCCGCTGGACTGCTTGCCACCGGCAAGCACCGCCTTCGCTCTGCTTCAAGCTCCCTCGCACCCGCTGCTTGCGCCTCTGCGCCGTTACGCCGTCATTTCGGCGATCTCCTTCTCCGCCTCGCCCCGGGTGTCCGCCGAAAAGCAGAACGCACCGTCCAGGTAAACCTCCACATGACCTCTCACAAATTCGATTTCGTACATTGACCGGACACTCCTTTCCTGTTTTCCATGATTCAATTATACAGAAAGTTATGTCCAATAAAAAGGACTTTTCTTACAGTTTGAAAAAACTTATGCCGTTAGGGAGTCAATCTTGACACGCCAATCCCCGCCATGCTATCATATCGGCGGATGCCGCAAGGCGCAAAAAACGATATGGAGATGACCGTTTATGTTCAAGCTCTTCCAAAAGAAAGCGGACGGCACACCGGAGGAACGCATTGCCCAGTGCATACAAAAAAAGGACTATGCAGGGCTTGCCAAGGCCTATTACGAGCTGGGCATTTCCGCCATGGAGGCCGGCGACCAAGGCCGCGCCATGCTGTGGCTCAGCCGCGCCGACACCGTATACAGCGCCCGCGACGACGTGTATGACAAGGTGGGCGAGAAAATCACTGACGACTGCTCCGACCGCATTGGTGAGCTGGAGGACGCCCCCCTGCTCATCAACGAGATCGAGGCCCAGGTCACGGAGCAGGTGAACACGCTGGGCGACGCCCAAGTTCGGGTGTGGTCCCTGCTCTCCCTGGCGCGGCTGCTTCCTGCGGCGTCCAGGCTGGGGACTCTGCCCGGCTGCGCGGCGCTGGGGAAGCTGGAGCAGTGCCTAACTCTGGCTGTCAGAGCCTTCCAGGAACCCATCACCCCGGAGGAATTTGATTTCATCAAGGACGTATGTAGCGAGCTGGCGGAGTTCTGCGACGACCCACACTTTTTTGCCGGAGGCGAAGTTTCCTGCGCGGCGGGCAAGCCCCTACAGGTGTTCGATCTCAACGGCCTGACTACGCTGCTGAACATCGAAGCCTTCTTTGACGGCTACCTGCGCACACTGGCGGGCTATCCCACCAACGACGCAGGAGAAATGATCCCCTGCGCCCTACTGCCCGACTATTGGACCCGCACTGTGGGCGGCGATATCCGCGCCATCCCCCAGGTAAAGGCCGAGCTGGAGCGTATCTGGAGCGACCTGGACTTCATCCGCTCCGGCCCCACCTGGCAGCAGGTGGAGCAGCGGGCTGCGGAATACAAGGCTCTGGACATTCTCAACGCATAACTGTCCGGCAACCCTGACCTTGTATGTGCTCGAACACGGTGAATGATTCCAAGCCAAGCTTCCATAACACAAGAAAAGGCCCGTGTGCCAGTGGCACACGGGCCTTTTCTTGCTTTTATGCTTCGAGAACCTGGGGCAAATTATGCCTCTTCGTCCTCCTTGCGCTTACGCGTGGCTCCGATGACCCCCATCAGGCCAGCGCCGGACGCCACCGCTGCGGCAATCCAAACACCCAGATTGTCACCGGTCTGGGGCGCGTCGCCCATAGGCGGCTTTTCGTCGTCGATGGTCTCATCCGGCTCCTGGGACTCCTCAGGCAGTTCGCCCTGGGGCGGGTTGCCATCGTCAATGTCCTCGTCAGGCTCCTCGGACTCTACAGGAACGCCGGGCTCTTGGGACTCCTCGGGCAGCTCACCCTGGGGCGGGTTGCCGTCGTCAATGTCCTCGTCAGGCTTCTCAGACTCTACAGGAGCGCTGGGCTCCTGGGACTCCTCGGGCAGCTCAGGCAGCTCGCCCTGGGGAGGCATAGAGCTCTCGATGTCCTCATCAGGCTCCTGAGACTCCACTGGGGCGCTGGGCTCCTGGGATTCCACAGGCTCACTGGGCTGCTGGCTGGGCTCCAGAGGAATCTCGGGCACGACGGGCAGGCCGGGCGTCTGACCAGGCGCCTTATCCTTCCACTGAGCGGTAAGGGTCAAATCGCCAGTAATTGTGAGCTCCTCACCGGGCTGATAGGTCTTGCCGTCGCTGCCCAACCAACCAGTGAACTCCTTGCCCTCCGGCGCTTCGGGCGCTCCCTCAACGGTGATCTTGTCCCCGTCCTTAACCGTTTCCTCCTTCAGCACCTTGTCGCCGTCCTTGTAGGTCACAGTGTACTCGACCACAGGGACTTCCTTATCCTTCCACTGGGCGGTGAGGGTCAAATCGCCGGTAATTGTGAGCTCCCCACCAGACTGATAGGTCTTGCCGTCGCTGCCCAACCAACCGGTGAACTCCTTGCCCTCCGGCGCTTCGGGCGCTCCCTTAATTGTGACCTTAGTATCCTTCTTCACCTTCTCGGTTGTGGAACTGGTCGTACCGTCGCTCCACTTGCCGCCATTGGGATCATAGGTCACAGTAACCTTGGGCTGGACCGTAATAGTCGTGCCGCTGCCACCAGTCCCTGTACCGGTGCCGGAACCATCCTCAACATAGTCGCCCCGGTCATCGGTTCCCATCTTGCCGGACACATTGCTGTCCTCATTGTTCAGGGTCATCGCCTGAGCAATCTTTGCCACACCGTACTGCACGGCTTGGAACATCGTATTCTCGGATGTCCCCTCCGGAGCAGGCGTTGTATAGCCCTTGGCATGGGCAAAGTTGGTAACGTCCATCTCCTCATCGGTCTCGTTGATGGCAATGGCGCTGTAGGTCAGAATCACCTGAGCGCCCACAGCAAACTCACCGGGCACTTCCCAGAAATATTGGGTCTTGCCATCCACTGTTTTCATCTCGAGATATTTGAGGGTAACTGCATTGCCGCTACCGTCCACCGCAGTCACCACGGGGACGCCGTTCTCATCCTTTACCATGGACAGACCAGCGCTCATGGTGTCGTCAATCTGGATGTCGTACAGCGTGGCAGGGGTGTTCTTTGTGCTGACGCCGGTGTTGATCACCGTCACCTTGTACACGATTGTGTCGCCGTCCGCAAGGTCATCTTCGGCAACATCCATCTTGTACCAGTCGATGATCTTATCCACGGAGATGCTATAGGTGGGCTTGGTGTCTTCGCCGGGGCCCTCGCCGCCGGACTTCTCCTGATATTCAGCCCAGTAGGTCTTGACGGTCTTATCGGTGTTCCACTCCTCGCGCCAAGTGCCTTTCCAGGTGTAGGTCTTGCCGTTCAGCGTGTAGCCGGCAGGGTCGTTCAGATTGCTGTTTGCCTTGACCGTCTCCCACGTAGGTTCGCTGCCCGCAGTCACATTGTCCTCTTTGTGGAGCTCCTTCCACTCAGGAGGATTGTTCTCATCAACGGCCTTCCAGATGACGGTGTAGGTTTTGGGCTTGGGTGTGGCAACAGGCTGAACAGTCGCTTCGTCTTCGCTTCCATCAGCAGTTACCATGCGCGCTACATTTGTGAGGTATCCTCCTGCATTGTCATCCACCGTACAGGTAATCTTCAGGACCTTGTTGGATTTAGCAGGTACAGTCGGTGTCCAGGTAACAGTATACCCATCGCTTTCGAGCTTTGCGGTACCGTCATCCGGGTCAAAGCTCTTGAAGCTAACACCGTTGGGGAGCGGATCGGTAACAGTCACCGTTTTGGCCACAGTACTGTCGTTGGTCACGGTGATGATATATGTGATCTCCTCACCGCCCACCACGCTCATCTTATCAGCAGTCTTAATGATGTCCAGCCCGTCGATGCTGTCGGGGTCGTCAGTTTCATCAGGAGTGGTGAAGTTGGTTACGTCGACATAGACGGTCTGCTGACGGAATTCAATTTTTCTTGAAGTCCCGTCAAACTTATGTCCGCTGTCCACCGTTGTCACATAGCGATACTGATACTCCGCTGTAGCATCATCTGTACTGCTTGTGCGTGTTGCAGTGTAGCCATTTTTGTTAGAATTACCAACGGTTACCGCATGAGCTCCAGCACTATACACATATACATCTGCATTTCTGACCTTTTCAAATGTGCCAACATTATCACTTCCAAGAATGGCAATTTGCTCATTTGTATTGACCTCAAGCTCCTTTGTACGAGGTTCAATAATGTGAACAATGATCTTTTCCGTACATGTGTAGGTGTTACTATAATATTTGTAGCTAACCTTAAGCTCTGTCTCTTCGCCTGCTACCGCATTATCAGCACTATTGACCCGAATTTGCAGTGCAGAACCGCCATAATTGTCAATCGGTCTTTGACCAATCGCATCAATAACCGCAATATCTGTATCGCCTGTCTTTATCTTGTTTACCGATTGACCGTTGATGCTACATCCCCCACCTGCATAATGCGGAATATACGTTTCAAATATCGTACTTGTCCCTGCGGGCATATACACATGGTGAACCACATCTGCGTCATCAACCGGCACATCAGGGTCAGTGGTGGAACCACCCTCACCCACCGTGAGATTCAGGATAAAGTCCTGCACATACCAGTTATACGTTCCTTCACTGGCCTGCCACTCCATCTCATAGCCCATGGCCAGACGGAACCGCACTTGAATCTGCGCGCCTTTAGGGGCATTCTCCGCAACAGGCACATCACACTGAATATAGGGACCGGTGGGCTTGTAAACGGGGCCGCCAGAGGATTCCAGCTTCACCTCATCGTTGGCCTTGAAGGTGATGCCATCCCGGCCACCAGCAATATAGTCAGTGCCTTCCACTTCCTCCAGCCGGTAGAGATAGACACTGGGAATCGTGGGGACAAAACCGCCAGCCCAGTCATTGAAGTTCGTCACACCCTGCCGCCAGCTCAACGATCCTGTCGCGCCAGCCACTGTGGTTTTGGAATATTCCAGGGGTGCATAATAAGGCAAATCCGTCCAATTATAGGTTTTCTCAAAATAGCTGCTCTGGACGGGATCGGGAGCCGGTTCTGTCCGAGGATGGGTTTTATTATCACCATAACCAAGCCGGTAATCAGTATAGTAATAGTAGTCCTTGGCATGATCCGGATTGTAAAAATTCCATGGAATGACAGAAATATCAGTACCGTCTGTTTTTGGGAATTTACTCGTATCCTTCGGATCATAGCCTATAGCAGCACCAAAACCAGCCAACGAGTTGCCCTCATAATAGTATCCGCCATAAGTGCCGCTCTCCACATCCACCGCCGCGTCCACCGCCGCAATGGCTTCCGCCATGACCGCTTCAGCGGCCTTCACGTCCTCGCGGTCCTCATACCCGGTACCCAGCAGAGCCTCGTAAGCCTCGGAAACCTCGCCATAGACGTACTCGGCGGCCTCATCGGCGTTGTCCTCAGTGACTTCGGGGATCGCGTCCACCGCGTCCAGGAACTCCTGCACCGCGTTGACGCAGCTCCATTCGCCCTCGCTGACGGTATAGCACTCGTCGGTGTGCTCATGCTCCTCCCCGCACACCAGCGATTTGGCCGGCTCAGCCTGCGTGCAGACCCAGCCGTCCTGGTTGTGTACATGGTCGGAGCCGTCCGCCGCCAGCGCGCTGGTGCAGACCATTCCCATGCACAAAGCCAACGCCAGGAGCAGGGCCAACCCCCTTTTGCTCATTTTTTTCAGTTCCTTCATAACCATACTTCCTTTCCTTACATACGCTGCCTGGAGCGCAGAGCCAGCGGGAACGGCGCAGCCTTGGGAGCCATCCGCCTCCATCCTGTTCCCGCCTCCGCAGAACTCCTCCTGCGGCCCGCAAACTGTCTCGTTATGCTCAACAGCATAACGCACCAAGGCCATGGCCTTGGATGTGGAACATATATTTCGGGCGTTCCTCGATCCGGCGGAAACGCCTTTCTATGCTCCTAATTATACCACATTCTGGTTACATTTCAAGGCAAATCTTTCAGCCCTCCATTGAAATCGCTGACGAACTTTGCCTCTGTATTTTGTGCAATTTTCCCAAACCCCGCCAATGGCGCTTTTCGGAAAAATACAGTGGCTTTTTCTTCCTGAATATGATATTGTTATGATATAATATGTTCATATTGATATTATGGAATTGAATTTTAATGAAACAGGATGGGGTTTGCGTATGGAACGATTCGATAACAATGCCGTCAACCAGGAGCATCTTGAGGAGCTGGCACGGGTCAATGCAGCGCTGGAGGTGGCGCTGAGGGATGCGGAGGCCGCCAACCAGGCCAAAAGCCGCTTTCTGTCCAGTATGTCCCACGACATCCGCACCCCTATGAACGCCATCATCGGCATGACCGCCATCGGCCTGGCCCACATCGACGAAAAGGCACGGGTCCAGGACTGCCTGAACAAGATCAAGACCGCCTCCACCCACCTGATGAGCCTGGTCAACGATGTGCTGGATATGTCCCGCATCGACAGCGGGACCATGCCCCTCCACGA
>CATJRT010000059.1 GCA_949742895.1 uncultured Eubacteriales bacterium
CCATGGACCTCCACGCCAACCAGATCCAGGGCTTCTTCGACATCCCGGTGGACAACCTGATGGGCTCCCCCGTGTTCGTGGACCACTTCTTCCGCCGCTACGCTCCCGTCCATGACGAGACCATGATCGTCTCTCCCGACGTGGGCAGCGTGGCCCGCGCCCGGTCCTTCGCTCAAAAGCTGGATATGCCCATGGCTATTGTGGACAAGCGCCGGCAGAAGGCCAACTCCTCCGAGGTTATGAACATCATCGGCGACGTAACCGACAAGCATGTGATCCTGCTGGACGATATGGTGGACACCGGTGGGTCCCTGTGCCACGCCGCCAAGGCCCTGGTGGAGATTGGCGGGGCCAAGGACGTTACCGCCTGCGCCAGCCACGGCGTGCTCTCCGGTCCGGCCTACGACCGAATCAACGACTCAGCCCTGGATGAGGTGGTATTCCTGGACACCATCCAGCCCCGATCCGACGTGGCCGAGGTGTGCCCCAAGGTCAAATACCTCTCCGTGGCCCACCTGTTCGCCGAGGCCATCGAGCGCATCTACGAGGAGCGCTCCGTGTCCAAGCTCTGGTCCTGAGGCCGGGGCAGGCTCCGTACCACTCATAGAAAAACGATCCGCTCCGGGGCGCAAGCCCCGGAGCGTTCTTCCCTGTCTGGAGGTGCTCATGATGTTGTTTCAGAAAAAAGCCCCAGTGGTCTGGCTCGTGGTGGGCCTGGGCAATCCGGGGGACAAATATGAGAACACCCGCCATAACGTGGGCTTCCTGGCGGTGGACGAGTTGGGGGAGCGGGGAGGCTTCCCCATCCAGCGGCTGAAGCACAAGGCCCTCACCAACACCGCCGTCATCGGAGGACAGGGGGCGCTGGTGATGAAGCCGGTGACGTTCATGAACCTCTCCGGTGAAGCGGTGGGGGAGGCGGCGCGGTTTTATAAGATTGCTCTGGACCATGTGCTGGTCATATCCGACGACGTGGACCTGCCTCTGGGCAAGCTTCGCATCCGCACGGTTGGCTCCGCCGGAGGGCACAACGGGCTGAAGAGCATCATCCAGCACTTGGGCACCGACCAGTTTCCCCGGCTGAAGATCGGCGTGGGGGGCAAGCCTCATCCAGACTACGACATGGCCGACTGGGTGCTGGGCAAGCTCCAAGGGGAGGACAAAAAGGTGATAGACGAGGCGGTCAAGCGGGCGGCGGACGCGGTGGAGTGCTATCTGCGGGATGGGCCGCAGAAGGCGATGAACCGCTTTAATTGACACACTGATTCCCTGCCGGGGGCATTTTCTCCTTGCTGTTCCGGATACGCCTGGATCGCAGGCTGTCTGTTTCTGCGGCGCGGGCGCTATGCCCGGCTCAATTCGGTCGCAAGGCGAAAGCCAGCGCAAAATAGAGCTTGCCCCCGGTGAAAGGCAAGCAGATTGTATTCGTTCAGCAGCGATTCCAGCCGTTCGCGGTCTGCGTTATTCAGAAGAGTACGGAATTGCTTTTCCTGCCTGTACGCGTGCAGGAGCGCGTCCCTGTACTCCGGTTCCTGTACCAACAGAGCAGGCAGCATATAGTCCTGCGCATAACCATATAAAACTTCCATTACAGCAGTCATGATGATTGCCCTCCCAGATAACGAACCTTAAGTACATTAAAGCGCGAACTATAAGTACAGTTAAGGGGTTACTATGGAAAATTTTCAAGACAGGCTGAAAAGTCTGCGCAAAGAAAAGTGTGTGACACAAAAGGCGATGGGTGAATATTTGGGGATTACTGTTCGGGCCTATCAGTTTTATGAGGAAGGCAGACGGTATCCTGATTTTCACGGCCTGATTGCTCTGGCCGACTACTTTGATGTGTCCATTGATTATCTGGTGGGGCGGTCAGATAGGCCGGAGCTGTAAGCAGGCAGCACAGGCCGCAATCCAGGCGTAGGCGGAATAGCGCAAAAACCTGTCCCGGCCACCTGGGCAAAAGGCCGGAGGGCCGGGTCGCAGCGCTTATCAGTCCAGTACCCACAAGCCGGAAGGGTCGCCGCCCATCCATCGTACCGACAGTCCCCTTGGGATACATAGGGGCCGAAGCCCCTATGCGCGTTCTTTGGTCACTTTCTGTCGCGTGACAGAAAGTGACGCCCTCAGCAGGGCCCCGCCGCCACAAGAGGCAGGGTTTTGGGGGCAGCGCCCCCGGCAGGGCGTCCCTCGCACAGGGGGGACAATGGGCATCGTTACGCTCAAAACTTCCAAATTTTTCAAATTTGAGGTAGCCCCATGAAACTGTTATTGGACATTTTACAAAAGGTGCCGGAGTTCGCCCGCCTGATGGCGGACCTGGAGGGAGGCCGCTCCCCGGTGGAGGTGGCGGGGCTGTCCCCCGTCCACCGCGCCCACTTCGCCGCGGGTCTGCTCACCCGGCTGGACGCGCCCGTGGTGCTGGTGTGCGCCGGGGAGGATGAGTGCGTCCGCCTCGCCGCCGACGTGACGGCGCTGACGGGCGTGCCCGTCACCCTCATCGGGGCACGGGAGTTCCTTTTTCACGAGGGAGCGGTGGCCTCCCGCCATTGGGAGCATAAACGGCTGGCGGCGTTCTGGGAGATGGCCCAGGGCCGCGCGCCCCTCATTGCCGCCACGGTGGAGGGGCTACTTCAACGCACCCTGCCTCCCGGGGAGCTGTCCACCCACGTGGTGGAGGTCAAGGCCAACGGCAGCTATGACGTGACGGAGCTGGCGGACCGGCTGGCGGCGTTGGGCTACGCCCGGTGCCAGCAGGTGGAGGGCGTGGGCCAGTTCGCCCTGCGGGGGGGCATCCTGGACGTGTTCTCCCCCGACCGGGACCAGCCCGTCCGGGTGGAGTTCTGGGACCGGGACGTGGACTCCATGGGGCTGTTCGACGTGGCCTCCCAGCGGCGGACCGGGAAGCTGGACCGGGCGGCATTTTTGCCGGTGAGCGAGGTGCTGCCCCTCCGGGACGGGGACGGCCAGTGGCAGCGGCTGGGGGACCTGCAGCTCCCCGCCCGGTACGGCCGGCTGGCCACCGCCGCCCACCACCTGCCCCCG
>CATJRT010000060.1 GCA_949742895.1 uncultured Eubacteriales bacterium
ACATCCTCCTTCAGCAGGCGGATGCCCTCTTTTTTCAAATTTATGTGGACGCTTTCAATATTGCGCTGGCCGATATTGCCCAGCGAACCGCTTCCATCCTTGAACATCATCGCTCCGCCCGCAATTTTGGCGGTAATCCTGGCACGGTTTGCACCCTTTGCCTCCATCTGCTTCAACGTCTCCTTGATCCCCGTATCAGCATACTTCATCGTGTTTTTCCGGCCCGCCTCCATATTCAGCGGTAGCATGATATGCACCAGGGCTCCCAGCTTAATAGCCGGATCGTGCAAACAGATACCAATGCAGGAGCCCAAAGCATAGGTGACCAACATACCCTCCCCTTTGGCCATCTTCATATCCGCAATACCGATGGTGATCTTGCTGGCATTACTCATCGCTTACGCCCAGCTTCCTTAACAAAGCATTCAGCGACCGGAGGTCAGGCGACATCAGCAGGCGGCAGGGAACCTGCTTGTTGTCACTCACAAAATTGCCTCCGATTGTCATGATATAGTCCGACTGTCCGCCATACTCCGCCATAGGCACGGCCAAGATAGCCCCTTGCATATCCACAGTGAAAGCAGGCACCGTCAGGTTCACATCCATACCGGCCAGCCCGCTCAGGGCGTTGATGAAGGTGGAAATCATGATGTTGCCCACCTCTACCAGGGCGGAGCCTTCCATCTCCGCAAGCTGACCGTAATCCGTCACTGTTTTGGCCATCATGCTTTCCAGCACAACGTTAACGAACTCCAGGGGCTGCACCGACAGCATGATGCCACTGATCTGCCCACTGAGCTTCACAAGCACCCCGGCAGTGATCTCCTCCGGGCCGCCAATCCACTCAATCGCCTCGTTGTAACCCATGATACGCACCTCGGGCAAGGTAATGCGCACCTCCCGACCCAGCATCTGGGACAGTGCTGTGGCAGCGTTGCCGGTGCCGATGCTGCCAATCTCCCGCAGAGTATCCAGCTCCAGGGAGGTCAACTCATCGTAGTTTTTAATTCCCATCGCGATCCCTCCAATGATCAGACGCCGCGTTTTTCGGGCTGCGGGCAGGCCCGCCCCCTCACAGCGGTCCTTTATGTGCGATATCAGTTGCGCAGGCCGTTGATGGTGGTCTCGATCTCGTCGGAGGTCTGTACCATCTTCAGCGACAGGCCATAGGCCCGCTGGGATTCAATGACCTTAGTCATCTCGTCGGCCAAGTCGGCGTTGGACATCTCCAGCGCCCCCTTGACCAGCGTACCTGTACCCATCCAAAGTCCTCCGTTTTTATCTACCGGCATATAGCGGGTATTGGTAAGCTGCTGCATCCCGTTGTAGTTGCTGTAATCGAAAATGCCGATGGGCAGTTCGTCATTCTGGTCCTGGACCTCGATCAGCCCGCCCCGCTCACTGAGCACATACCGGCCCTCGCCGTCAGTGAGGCACCACACGGACTCCATAGCCGGCTGGCCGTTCCAATCGGTCATACCGTTGGGCCGTTGAGTGTATTCCGTCAGGTAGAATGCTCCGCAGCGGGTATAAGTCACTTCATTGGTGGCCAAGTCAACCACAGCGAAAAAGCCCTCTCCGTCGATCATGTAATCCAGCGGACGCCCGGTGACGGAAGGCGCACCCTGGCCGAAATCGGTGGAAGTCATCAGCAGTCTCGCCCCCACGCCCATGGGCAGGTCCTCCTCAATTCCCCGGTGGTCTTGATACATTAGCGCGGAGAAATCGACCCGGTCAGCCTTGAAGCCAAAGGTATTCACGTTGGCGATGTTGTCTGCGTGGACGTTCAGGCGCCTGAGTTGCTGGTGGGCGCCTACCGCGCCGATATAAAAGGACTGGTTCATTGCTCCCTCACTCCCTTATCACTGCATCCGGCCAATGTCGGAGGCGGCATGGCCCATCACTTCATCGTACATCTTGGTCACCTGGGCCGCGCTTTGCAGGGAGCGCTGGCAGGTGAGCATCTCGGTCATCTGGCGAATCATGTCCACGTTGGACCGCTCCAGGTACTTCCAGTAGATAAATGGATTATCCATAGCCTCTGCTCCGGCACCGGTGAACATCCCCTGGTCATTGTATTCAAGCTGGTCTAAATCCGGGAAGGTGTACACACCGAGCTGACCAAGCTGGGCGCCGTTCTCCGAAAAAATGTTCCCCCAAGTATCGGACTCGATCTTATCGGTGGCCAGCAGGATGGAATTTCCCTGGGGGTCCAGCACCCGGCCCTGTCCGGGGAAGCACAGATAGCCCTCATCGTCCAGAGAGAAGCTGCCCGACCGAGTGTAGCTCACCTGGCCGTCCTCGCCCTGCACCGCGAAGAACCCTTCGCCGTAGATGGCAAAGTCCAACGGAATATTGGTGGGCTCGGGAATACCCTGGTCCTGGTTCACATAAATCTCACTGTTGGCCCGGATATAGCTCTGCCGACCGATGTCGGTGTACACCTTCTGCACGTTGCCCACCCGGGCATACATCACGTCGTCAAAGGTGCTGGCGGTGTACCGGCTCTCCTTATAGCCCGGCGTAGATACGTTCACCAGATTGTTGCCCACTACGTTCAGATTTTGCTGATGGGTATACATACCAGAGGTCAGATTATAAAAGCCTTTGAACATCTTTCATCAAACCTTCTTCCGCTTTTTGGTGGATTTCTGAGGGGGCTCGCTGTTCATGTACACGCCCATCTGCTCCCGCAGCTTCTGGATGGCCCGGGAATGGATCTGGGAAATGCGCGGCTCGCTCACTCCCATCACCTGGGCGATTTCCTTCATGTGGAGGTTTTTCTCATAATAGAGGGACAGAACAATCTGCTCGTTCTCCTGGAGGGATGCAATGGCCTGGGCCAACACCTGCTGAAGCTCCTGGTCCTGGAGCACCAGCTCCGGCTGGGCCGTGGGGTCCTCAGAGGACACCTCAAAGCGGTAGCCCTCCTGATCGCGGGCGTCCATCAGCGCGTCCAGCGACAGGGTGTTGGACAGCGCCACCCGGGCGGCCTCCTTTTGGTACTTGTCCGTGGGAATGCCCAGGTGCTGAGCCACCTCCTGGTCGGTGGGAA
>CATJRT010000061.1 GCA_949742895.1 uncultured Eubacteriales bacterium
CACTGTCACTGTTTCGGTGTTCCCGTCCAGAATGTTGACGGTGTGGACGGTGGTAGTCCCCATGTAAAACTGGGGCGGGGCGATCTCCTCCACCCTGTACTCACCAGGGATGAGGTTGGTGAACACTGCCCGGCCGTCCGGCCCGGTAGTTTCGGTGTAGGACTGTCCCCCCTCATAGGGCGGGGTGTTGGAACGCAGCAGGGTCGCCCGGATAGACGCCCCCGCCAGCAGCTGGCCGGACTGGGCATCCTTTTTGATGGCCACCAGCTGGGTCTTCTTGTCGTTGGGAATGTCGATAGTCTTCTGTTCACCCTTGGCCACCGTGACATCATAGCTGGTCTTGGTATTCATTACATATCCAGCCGGAGCGGAAAGCTCCTCCACAATGAGGGCGCCCGCCGCGGGCAGGTCGATGTGAATTTTGCCGCTGCCGTCGGTGGTCTCGGTCCAGGTCTGGGCGCTCACATTGGGGTCAGCATAGCGGATGCGGAAGGAAGCGCCCTCCAGCGCCACGCCCTTGTTCCCGGTTTCGTACTTGTAGATTTCCAGAGAGCAGGCTTCGGGGTAGTTGACAAAGCCCACCTCAACGATATTCACCGTCTCATTGGCTGTCACCGTGACGGTTTTCGGCGTGCTGTCCATGACATAACCGGAGGGGGCAGTTACCTCGGTGACGGTGACATCCACCTGGGTCTGGCCCTCCGGGATGGGGATGACAATGGTTTTTCCGCCGTAGGGCACATCCACCGCGTCGTTGATATACCCGTCGCACTCCACCTTGAAGATAGCTCCGCCCAGTGGGAGGTTGGTATCCCCATCATATTTCACGATGGTGAGGTATCCCAGACCGGGCTCCTCCGGGGGCGTCTCCGGGGTGTCGGGAGGATTGGGGATAAAGTTGTTGGTGAAAGCCATATAGCCATCGGCGGGAATGCCCTGGGTCTCGTCAAAGCTGGCCTTGGTCTGTTGGCTGCTGTTCCAGAAGATAAGGCCGGATTCCCCGCTGCCGCTGTGCCATTCCACATAGGCATCCTGGTCCGGCTCACTGTCCGATTCCACCGTCAGGGTGTCCCCGCTGACCGAGAAGTCGAAAGGCGCCCGGCTGGTGAAATCCGAGGCGTTCAGGGTCACTCTGGAGTTGGTGTTCTCAAGGTCGATGTCCCAGCTTCCCCCGTTATCGGTCATCTCATGGATGGTGGGGCTGTTGGGGTCGGGGCTCATAAAACTGGGGATCTCGCCCATGGATTCCATGTCGGCGAGGATCTGCTCATAGTAACTGCCCAGGCGGCTGGAGTTGGCGGCGATCACCGCTTTGTAGACGCTGCCGGAACGATGTGTCTGGCCATAGCAGATCTCCCAGATGATGGCCTGGGCGGCAAAATATTTATCACCATTGGAGTATCCGCCGCTGGCGGCGATGGCTTTGGCGATCTCCTTCTGCTGGGTGCTGCTCAAAGCGCTGTAGCTGAGGCTGCCGGTAACAACCGTACCATTGGTCGTATTAAATCGCGCCGGTTCCACGCAGAAGGCGGCGCGCCCATCCGCGGTGTACATCTTGTAGGCGCTGTAGGTGGTGCCGCCGCTGAAGGGATAGAGATGGCTCAGGCCGCTGATCTTCTCCATGTAGATGGTGGTGCTGCCGGGATTGGCTCTGGCTTTCCGCATACCAAAGGGGGAAGCCGAGCCGCTCCGGACCGCTTCAAAGGAAAAGCTGTCCGGAGGGTCCAGGCCGGAAGCGCCCACAGTGGGCTCGGTGGGGAAGGGAGCATCGGGTTCCCCCGGCAGGACTTCCCCTTCGGACTCTTCCGGCGGTTCCCCGGTATCTACCACCGGGGGCTCCGAAGCATCGGGCTGGGATTCAGAGGAAGAAGGGGGCTCTTCCTCCGGTTCCTCTCCCTCTTCCAGTGTAGGGTCGTCCTCATCCTCCTCTGTGATAGAGGGGACATCTTCTCCGTAGTCGGTGACATTGCTGATCTCGCCGAGGCCCTCAAAAGCGTAGGCCGGGACGGCGGAACCGACAAGCATCATCACCGCCATGAGGAGCGAGAGGAATCTTGCGGGTCTTTTCATAGGTGCAGGTCTCCTTTCTTGATTTTGGACATAAAAAAGAGGCAGCCGCATTATTTGCGGTTGCCTCCGATATGGGGACTGCTGGTTATTTCGCAAAAAGCTCCAGGACTGCGATGCCGGGGCCCGCCGGGGTCTCTCCCCAGGCGACGCCGATGCCGGCGTATTTGTGGTTGGGGTCCAGCAGATTGGCCCGGTGGGACGGGCTTGCCAGGAATCCGTTTACAATGGCCTGGGGGCTGCGGCTGGTGGACATGATGATCTCCCCGGTGCAGGTAAGCCCGGTATCATACTCCCGAAAGATGGTATCCGGGGTAGTGCCGGCCGGCCGGGTGTGGCTCAGCTTGCCGCCGGTTTCCTCCATCCGGGCCTGGGCCATCTGGGTGAGGATCGGGTCGGTTTCCAGGGCGGGTGCGCCGGCTTCGGCCCTGGCCTCATTGGTGAGGCGCAGCACCTCGGCGGCAAAGGTCTCCAGGTCGTAGGAGAAATCGTCCTCCGGCTTGGCCGGTTTTGCTGGCTCCGCAGGCTGTACCTCAATATCCGGCTGAGGTTCCTCCGGGGGCTGCTCCGGTGCCCAGACCCAAATTTCCTCCGGGCCGGGCTCTGCGGGAGGCGGGGTCTCCGCCTTGGGGTCCGCAGGCTTTACTCTGGGGGGATCGGGCTGTACCGGCTGGCCTGAACCGGCATAGACTGCCTCAAAGCTGAACACCTCCGCGGCGAACGCCTCGGTGGCGGTGGCGGTAAGGAGGCAGACCAACATCAAAAATACTCCCAAGCGCTTTTTGAACATGAAAAACAGCTCCTTCCATTTTTTATACTTAGGCAGACACAGATGCTTCATTCAAGCTGAATAGCCTTATCTGCGCCGCAGCTTTGCAGGTATGCAATCAAGTGGCACTTGGGAATCCGATATGCCCGTCCAACTCTCAAATGGGCGATTTCACCGTTCCGCAATAGCTTATAGGCGGTTTTGACACCGATGCTGAGTATTTCACAGAGCTGCGGAATATCCAATACATCTGGGTAGGTAGGAAACAGGAGGCGGTACGCCTCTCTGCCTTTTAGATTGCTTTGGACCATCTTTGTTGTCACCTCCGTCCTTTACCCTACCTATAGGAGCAAAAGGCGGAAATTGCAACATCTTTTGGGAAATTATTTTACCTCGGCCGCCTGGACCACCAGCCGCTTATTCGGCTGGCCGGAGATACAGGTGATTAGCGTGATCTTGTTTTCCCCGGTGCGGTTCAAATAGCTCCAGTCATCCTCCGCAATCGTCTTGGAAAGCTCCACCTCATAGGTGCGCTCCCCCAGGCTGGTGGAATAGGTGAGCTTATCTCCCTTCTTCAGCTGATGGAGGTTTTTGAAGTAGCCATCGCTGAGGTCAAAATTGACATTGTGGCCGCAGATGCCAATATTTCCATCCCAGCTGCTGGTATGGGAGAAGTGGGCCAGCCCCTGGGTCATGGCCTCCAGTTCCTCACCCTGCTTTGCCCCAAAGACATTGACCGAAAGGCCGATCTCCGGGATGGTGAGAACACCCAGGCTGCCGTCCTCCTGCTCCACCTTGTCGGGCAGGGTGAAGCTGTTGTAGGTGACGACCTGGTCCTCCTCCCAGATGGTTTCAGGGTCATGGGTGATAGAAGCGGCCTGGGCCAGCTGAGCGGCAGAGGGCACGGGCTCGATCACCACCACCCCGTCCTCGGCGGAATAGGCTTTGTTCTGTTCCAGGTCAAAGGTCAGCTCCGACGGGTCGGCGGACTGGGCGGCATACTGAGGCGTTGTCAGATCGCTCTGCTCGAACTTCCCATTGACATGGGAAACGATGGCTCCAATGGTGAGCCCCGCCAGGATCAGGCCGATGAAGAACCACAGGCCGTAGGTTTGAAAGACCGCACGCAGTTTCTCAGACATCCTCCGTACCTCCCCCATCCTGCTCCATATCCCTGGGCATATAGATTTTCGTTTTCTCCCTGGCCGGCCGGAGATCCCGATTCTTCCAGAGGAACCAGGCTCCGGTTCCGGCAGCGCCTACCAGGATGATCGCCCCCAGGATAAAGAAAGGGGTGCCGCCCCACTCGTTGGGCTCGTTCAGGGCTGAAAGCGGCTGATCCACCGCGGGGGCGAAGACGATGGAGTAGAGGACATCGCCGGGGACAGCCCGCTGCACCTGGCCGGTATAGGTGGCGGTAGCGATATACTCGGTTGCCCGGCTGCCTGTGGCATAGCCGGAATATTGGGCGGTAGCCGTAAAGCGGTTGGGGGTAAGCCGCCCGTTTGCCTCGCCGCAGCCCATGGTGGTCCAGTCCACATTGCACAGCTGAAGCTGAACGCCGTTTTTGCAGGCCGTTTTGGGGATGTAGTAGGTATCGTTGCGGTCCATCCCGGACATCTGCCGGGTCTCTGTCACCAGGTATCGGTAGGGCTCGGTATCCGAGACCTCGGTGGTGATCCTGCCGGCATCCAACTGAAGCTGCCCCCGGTACCCGTCTTCCTCATACGCAAGCATGGGGTCGAACAGCTGGAGCAGCTTCTGCTCCTTGTCCGAATCGCTGGCGGCCGTCACCGTCTTGCTCACCGTCTTAGTTTCCAACTCATCCGGCAGCGGCTTCTTGAGGATCTCCTGCATCTCATACCGGATGCCGTTTTTCTCAAATTCTTCGGTGAGCAGGGATACCGAGGTATCCGCCGGAACCTGGTAGGTTTTGATGATGAGCTTTTCGCCGTCTGCCTCCTCGGTGCGGATCTCAATGGGATAGAATCCGCCGCCAGGCTCGGCTGCCTGGCTCTCCCCGGACAGGACCGAGATCACCGAGCCGCCGCCCTCCTCATTTTCCGAATAGCTGACGGTGTAACCGGATGTTTCCGGCGTGCCGGGGGGATCGGCCGCATAGGCCAGTGTCGGGGTTGCCGCCAACAGCATGGCTGCCAGCAGCAGGGGAAATGCCTTTTTCACCATATAGTGATTACCTCCATTCGTGAAGTTTGCCGCGGTGTGATACTGCGGCTCTGTGCATATATAAAAAGCGCCGC